>JAOTXR010000239.1 GCA_029862285.1 Gammaproteobacteria bacterium | reverse complement strand
CGGTAGCGGAACGGGCACAGCGGACGGTACGTCCTCTGGGTGCTGGAACAGCAAAGCTACAACACCATTGCTCTTTACATACACCTGCCCCGCACTTAAAGGCGGCGTGGAAATGCTGCCAATGGTGCGCTTGACCGCCAGCACGTCTGTTCCGTCCTGAAAGGCTCCGGGATCGATACAAGAATACTGTGTGGCCGCAGTAGCGCCGTTCGTGTTGTCCAGCGTTTCAATCTGTGTCGTTACATCGTACGCCCACGCTGTTGCGGGCGGACCGCAATCCTGACTGATTGTCAGGCTGGTATCGGTGCCTAGCGATGCAGGGTCACTTAGTTCGCCAAAAAAACCGGCTGAAGCAATATCGCGGGTGAGTTCGGACAGCGCGAATCGGGCGTCATCCTGCATGTACATGAGTTTTTCATTTTCGTTGTAGCTGCGCTTGACCTGAATGAATATCGTAAACGCGCCACCTATCATGATCAGCCCGATGGTCATTGCGATCATGAGTTCGACGAGGCTTATTCCGGTTTGCCGAACGGCCATCAACTTTCTCCGGCATCCAGAAAGGTACTGAAAGTGAGCAGTCGCCGACTCCCCTCACCCGAGCCGTATTGCCCCACGCCGCAGAGATGGGCCGGGCGGCTTGGAAACACGCTGCGTCCGCGCCATGCGATAGCAACCTCGTAATTACCCGAGGAACCGTCGAGCGGCCCTGAGACGCAAAACGTCGGATCGCTGATGCCGCCCGCGTTACCGTGAACCGACGTTTCAAGTGCACCACTGATTACTGCGCCGAAAGACCACAGATCGTAGGCAGCTAACTCCGCAGGATTGCAGGTCGAAACCCCGCAATCGGTCGCGGGCGTCGGCAGATCCTCCATGTATATGCCGAGGTACATATCGAGCGCACCCGGGTTTGCGCGCATACGTTCGATTACTTCATTGGCCAGGTTCGCCGCAGTCATACGCTGTAGCGAGTCATAGATGGCTTTTTTGGAAACGATCTGCAACGAAACGATGCCGAGCAAACCAACGGAAAAAACAACTAGCGCGACAAGTACTTCAAGCAGCGTAAATCCAGCACAACAGCGGCGGCGGGCAGCGTTCAACATGAAGGAGCCTGCCCCGCGGCGCTGACCGTCGAAAGACGAGGTCGGCCGCTGGAATCTATTAGAAGAACCCTCGCGTGCGCCGAACCACGGCGATCACAAAATTCGAGCTCGCCACTGTTGACAGAGACGTCGTCGACCATCACACGACCGTTTGGCCGGTAGATCAGAAAGGAGGCAAATTCGTCACTATTGATCGACACACCGCCGGAATTCCCTACGGTATGAAGTACTGCCTCATCGTTATCGAACTCGGTATCGTTATCGTCATCAACAAAGGCCAGTGCGCCGTCAGCCCACTGCCCTTCACATTCCGACATGTCCGAGCTGGCACATATGACGATTCGGCGATTTCGTTTGATAGCTTCGCTGCGTGCTATTTGTAGTCCGGACAACAGGTCATTTACCGACGATGTGCGGCGATTGTCGAGATACAAATTTGTCAGGCCGGGGATACCGACGACCATCATGATCGAGGCGACGGCTAAGGCAATCAGGGCCTCAAGTAAGCTAAACCCCCTGGCAATTTTTTTGTTCGCGCGATCCATGCGATATGTCAACCCTGATTCGTGTCACAGCATTCCTTTGCTACCCTGAACCTACAGGGAATCGCAGACTGTTTCTCTTATACAGATCACATTCAGCGACCTTTATATGCCCAAAAATGAGCAGAATTGAACTTATTCCGTTGTGATTTAGCAGGCTCACTGCAAAAGGGCATTACGGGACGGGGCCTGGAACTGTCTTCACGGTCAGGATGCAATGTCCCAAAAACAGATACCTACGTCGATTTTGACGTCCCGATTATCTGCTGTCGCAACACATCCGGAATTGCCGTGAGGTCCCGTGGGTTCCCCAGCATATCGAGAACAGATATTTCATCCGCGCTACGCACAATAACGGCAAGTGGTTCCATGTTCCCTTGCAGGTAGCCACCACTTGCCATCCTGGCAACCTGAATACCGACCGATTCCAGCACGAAGATTGTAAACCGTGCATCGTTGAACATTTCGGTGCTGCGAGGCGTGACCATTCGTGTTCAAACCCTATTCATCTGCTTTACGCCCGACCAGATCGAGCGCGACAGAAGCAGGCCAGCCGCCAGATAGACCAACTGCAGTGGAATCACTCGAATGTTTCCGTCACTGCGCATGTCCAGTGTGGTGTCGAGAAAATCCGGTTCGATATTGATCGCGGCGTCCTGAACATTGGAAAGCATTCCCGCTACCGGTCCAATTATGGCCCACAGCTGTCCTGTCTGCGCCGGATCTCCCAGACCGACGCGGAACCGTATACTGACCTCATCTTTGTGAACCGCCCGCCACAGGTCTCTTGAGAATCTGAAGATCCGTCGACGAAACGGTTTTTGGCGAATAGCGGCAATCACGTTGCGTTTCCTGCCACCTGAATGTCCTGGACGGTCAGTTTCCTCATCCGGCTTTTCGTCAACGATGGTGGCTTCCTTCGACTTGGACCCGGGAATCCGTACGCGTACAAACCCAAAGGCCCACTCCAGCCTGGCATTGTTATCAACACCCTGTGGCCAACAAAGCTGAAACCGCACTACCACCGGTATCGCCAACAGGACGACCAGCAAGAGCAATAATGCCAGCACACCAGTCAACATTGTGTCGGCGGGCTGCTAATGGGTGGCGGTTTCGCCCTTTCCGGCAGCAACCGTACTGATCGTCTCGGCAACCTTCTCCAAAACCGATGCGGTACCGGACTTGATCGGGTCTACCCGAACACCATCCTCATTGATCACGACAAGGGCTACCGGCTTTACGCCGCCCCCACCGCCGGTTCCGCCACCGTGACCGCTGCCTTTTTGCGGCTCGGTGCCCTGCCCTTCGCCGACGCCAAAACCGAATCCAACGTTAACGAGAGGAATAAGGGTATTGCCGCCAACTTCAATCGGTTCGCCTACTACCGTTTTGGTATTGAGTAAACGTTCGATCTCACCAACATTTTTCTCAAACAGTGTCTCGATGTCTTCCATGGCCATCTCCTCAAAATGACTTCGGGGGCCAACTAATTATGTACTCCCGGTAGCAGATACTGTCCATACGAACTTACCGCGGGCCGGCTCTTGCGTTGACTCCAAAGTGGTGGCCGGGCCATCGAACTACCCGCCACGAGACCACCCGGGGTCCCGCGTCTGCCGTTTGGCCCCGCCTCTGTCGATAGCCTGTATAACCTGGATTCCCGCGCCGGTTGATCAGGTCCGTACGGCAATACGCATTATTGTTCTTGACGGCAGAGGCAGGGGTTTCCAATTGCGTGCAATGACCAAGGCACCGCAACCGGGCACCTGTCGCCCGGAAAGGGCTGGTACGAGCTGTTCGCTGACCGCCTATGCAGCCGTAGCAACCAGGGCACGCGGCGAGCATATTGCGGACAGAGTACCGGCTATCTCTGTCTCAGTAACCTCCGGTCTGTCCAAACGTCTCTGTTTGGCCGCCTCGCCTGCGATATCGGCAAGCGAAACAATACCTACCAGGTTTCCGGAGTCGTCAACCACCGGCAAACGGCGTATGGCCGCACTGCTCATGATCTGTTCGGCAATATGGACGTCATCGGTCATCCGACACGTTTTCACACCGTGTGTCATCGCCCCGTCGACTATCAGCTCATCCAATGGCCGGTGATTAAAATGGGCGTGCATACAAATGTCGCGATCCGTCACCATTCCGACAACCTTGCGAGAGTCCGCCGGGTCACATACAGGCAGCGCGCCGCAATCGCTTTGCCACAGCTGCTCTGCGGCGACGTCCAGCGTATCTCCAGGTTTGCAACAGGTCACGGAGCCCGTCATCAATTTCTTTACCAACATTTCAGCCTCCGCCAGTCACTAACGTGGGATCAACCATCCCACTAGACTAGCGTAGAGCCGATCAGGTGCCGCGACAATACGGAGTTTCCACCTGAGTTGACCGTCCCTTTGAGGCAAGAAAGCCGGTTAAACGTCAATCGCTCACTTGTAATTGGGAAAACCTTTGCCAACTGATACGCCGTCGCGCCGCATCCAGTACATGATCCCGATCGGTCGCGTTGAAGTGGGCGATGCATAGATCAGTTGAACGCTCACATACACCTTCGATCCCGATGAAACGGCATTTGCGACCTGTCTTTCCCAGACTCTGAATGCGCCCATATT
>JAOTXR010000238.1 GCA_029862285.1 Gammaproteobacteria bacterium | reverse complement strand
GGGCCAGAGCCCTGCTATCAGCGTTAGTGTAGACAACACGCCGCCGGATACCGAAGCACCGACGATTAGCCTTACTGCACCGGTTGCCATGGAAGTCAGTGGACTCGTAACCGTTGCAGCCGATGCCAGCGACAACACAGCAGTTGCCGAAGTTCGTTTCTTCGCCGACGGATTGCAACTTGGTATCGACATCGCAGCACCCTATGCGCTCGACTGGGACACGACCCTATTTGTCGACGGCGCACACACTCTTACGGCAACGGCGGCAGACACTGCCGGCAACAGTGCTGACTCCACCCCGCTGAATGTGACCGTAAACAACGCGCCCAGTAACGACAAGACTGCGCCAGTTGTCAGCCTTACTGCCCCGGGTCCCGGCGTGGTCAGCGCTACAGTCGACCTGAGCGCCGACGCTACTGACAATGTCGGCGTCACCGAAGTGCGATTCTTTGCCGGCGTCGACTTCATCGGTGCCGATGCCACTGTGCCGTACACCGCGGCCTGGGATACCACCACTACGGCGGACGGCGACGTGACTCTGACCGCCGAGGCGGTCGATGCTGCCGGTAACACAGGCTTCTCCGACCCCGTTTTAGTGACGGTGGACAATACCGCGCCAACCGTGCTGGCCGTATCACCAGCGGCGGATGCCACATTGAGTACATTGCCGGCAACCATCAATGTCGCATTCAGTGAGAGCATGGACCTGACGACTATCAACGCTGCGAGTTTTACGCTGATGGCCAGTGGTGGCGATGGCACTTTCGGCGACGGCAACGAAACGTCAATCGTCGCAACCGGTATTTCAACGATGACGCCCGCAAATGCAACGATGGATCTCAGCGGCGTCGCCTCGATGGACGATAGCTACCGGATCAGTGTCAATGACACCATAACCGACAGCAATGGACTGGCACTCGACGGCGACGGCAACAATCAACCCGGAGGCGTATTCACTTCGGACTTTAGCGTCTCGTCGGCACCGGGCTACGCGGCTGACGTGCAACCGATCTTTTTTGAGAAATGCGCGCCCTGTCATACCGGCGTCGGTATCGGCGGGCACGATATCGGGACCGTTTACACTGATGCGTTTCTGCCGGCGAATAATTCCGACTGCGATGGTTTAAACGTTGGCCAATGTACTATCGTTCAAATACAAAGCGGCGAGATGCCCCAGGGCGCCGGCTGCACCGGCGATCCCGCACTCGACGCTGGCAACTCCAGTTGTCTGACCCAGGAAGAGCAGGACACTGTGCAGGCGTGGATCGACGCCGGCCTCCCGGAATAGGACTAATCTATGAGAAGTGCTTTCAATCTGATTCTATGCGTCTTGCTAATAATCGCCTGGGCCGGCCCATTGCACGCTGAACCATGGTTTGCGGTCGAAACCGGCCACAAGTGTGCTGCCTGCCACGTCAACCCCACCGGGGGCGGTAAACGCACCGCATACGGCAATGCATTTGCGCAAATGGTATTGACGCAAAGAAGCCTGGGCGAACAATGGGGCGAGTTTTGGGATGGACGCATTGATAAACGCGTCCGTGTAGGCGGTGACGTGCGTGCCAACCTGACCGAGACTCGAATCCCAAATCAGGAGAACAGTTTTCAATACGATTTCGAAGAAGCCGTTGTCTATCTCGAATTACGCTTGATCGAGGATATGCTGACGTTCTATTTCGACGAACGCATGGCGCCGGGCGGCGCCGTAAACAGGGAGGCCTACGCGTTGTTCCGGCATGCCAACTGGCATGCGAAAGCCGGGCGCATGTTCTTGCCGTTCGGCTGGCGTCTCGAGGACGATAGCGAGTTTATCCGTCAGGCGAGCGGGATTAACTATGCGACGCCGGATGATGGCATCGAATTCGGTTATGAGGCTCCACGCGGCTCGGTTCAGCTGGCCATTAGCAATGGAACGGCGGGCGCCGGCGAAAACGATCGTGGCAAACAATACAGCATGCGTGGCGAATACATTCGAAATAAGTGGCGGGCCGGCGCCAGTTTCAATTTCAACGATGCCGACGCTGGTGATCGCCAGATGCAGGGCGTTTTTGCCGGTTTGCGCACCGGGCGCATTAACTGGCTGGCTGAGGCCGACTTTATCAGTGACGAATCATTTTCGGACGGCAAGCGAGAACAGTGGGCGGTATTCGCCGAGGCCAATGTCAGGCTGCGTCGGGGACACAATCTGAAAGTCAGCTACGGCTGGTTCGATCCGGACGACAATATCGACGAGGACGAGCGCGAGCGGGCCAGTCTCGTCTGGGAGCTCTTCCCCCTGCCGTTTACACAGTTCAGTCTGGGCGCACGATTGAATGAAGGCATTCCCCAAAACGACTTCCAAAACATCGACGAAATATTTCTCCAGCTGCATCTGTTTTTCTAGCTCGTACGACGTGACAACCGCCTCGGGCGCTGCTTAAATCAGGGTTCTGACCGCTGACAGAACCCGTATGAGCGACCGACTGCGACAATCCGAAAACCGTACGCTGCAGAACATGCTGTTGGGCGACTATGTGCCCGAGCTGATCCGGGAGGCCCGCGAACGCCAGGACGAAATCATGATCGAGCGCTTTCGCGGACGACGTCTGCGTATTGCCGACATTGGCAGTGGTGAGGGTTACCACGGTTCGATTTTTGCACCGGAATGCGAGCTTTATCATGGTTTCGAAATTGCCCCGGAACTCGCGGCAATGACCCGTGAGCGCTGGCAGACAGAAGGACTGAGTAATGCCAGGGTTTTCGAGGGTGACGTCGCTGCGGCCGAGCTGGAAGATGACTTCTACGATTTGGTCGTCTGCATGTATTTCACGCCGGGCAATTTTCGGGATGTCAGCGAGGATCTCAGTCTCTACACCGACCAGTACCTCGACCACAACCCGGTATTCATCGACATCATGTCGCGTTATTACCGGGCGCTGCGACCCGGCGGTGATATGTTCCTGACCGTTTACCGCGACCTGCCTGAGGCGGAAGCGGCACAGATCGATTTCTACACCACCACCGGTCATCCACCGGTATCAGCAAAAGGTGCGCGCTACGTGGCCACCGGGGACATGTTCTGGTCAGTACGCTGGACCGAACAGAGCATGCTGTCGAACCTGCACGACTGCCGTATTGGCAAGAACGCTGTAACCTTCCATGAACTCAACGAGATAGCCTGGCTCGTGGAAATCAACAAACCGGCCTAGCTCAAGGTCTGTAAGGAGTCTCCACGGCAATCTTGATCGGCTGACCCACCGTCAGCAGGACATCCGCCGGCAGGTCATTTGCCAGCCGCGTCTGCTCCAGGGTCCAGCTATTGCCCGTGCGCTGGCCGAGTGCCGACAAAGTCTCACCACGCCGTGCGCTGACCACATCGAGATGCTGTTCGGTGATGCCGGCGCGCTCGTTAGCAGTAAGCGCCCGAAAACTGCCGGCAGTATTCGCAAACGCGCTCGCGTAGTTGCTGAACCGCTCCACCGGCGCCATTCCGGTAATACGGAACATACCGCCGGGATGCGCAATCCAGCTGAGGTGCAAACCGAGGTTGCCCTGCTCGGTCTGTGCCTGGGCGACGGCCTGGAAAGCGGCATGCCCGTTGATCTGTCCGGCATTACTGCTGGTAAAAGACAGGTTATTCTGCCGGGCAAATTCCATACCGGCAGCCCGTGGATCGCCCGTCGCGCCCTGAACCTGCAATTGCACCATGGCATCGCGTTCCGTGGGCGCTGCCATCACGGCTTCGGGCTGGTTCTGAGTATCCCAGTTCGACGGAAATATCAGTGCAAAGTCGAGCATGGGATGCAGGAACAACGACTCGCGGAAAATGCCGGCAGCCGGATCGGCGCCGACCAGCAACCCATCGAGACGATTATAAAATTCTGTCTGACTGTGGCTAATCGGTGGTCGCGGTGCGATGGTCAGTTCCGCAGCACGCGCAGTCGAGGTCTGCACGCGTTCGGTGGTGGGTGGATGCGAATCCAGCCAGGTAGGTTGCCGCGCAGCACCGGTGGTCAGCACCGTGTAGCCACCTAGCTGTTGCATGAACTCCGCCATGCCCATGGGATCCCAGCCAGTCTGCGCCGCCATCTTCTGGCCGATCTCATCGGACTGTCTTTCCTGGTCACGGCCATACGACGCAATCAATCCGGCGCCGATAAGCTGGCCGAATTGCGATACGGTCTCGGCGGCCTGTGCGCCGCCCCTGGAACCGGCGAGCACGGTACCCAGCACCGTCAGGATGCCCACACCGGTCGCACGTGTCTGGCGCTGGGCCGAATGCCGTGCCGCGACATGGCCAATCTCGTGACCGCTTACGC
>JAOTXR010000237.1 GCA_029862285.1 Gammaproteobacteria bacterium | reverse complement strand
AAAACGTGCGTCCAAGCAACTGCGCAAGCTATGCGAAAAATCCGGCATCGGCGTTGTATCGACATTCATGGCCAAAGGCTGTGTCGACATGGATGCCGACTATTGTCTCTATACGATCGGGCTTGGCTCCAAGGATCGCCTGTCACTGGTGATTGACGACGCCGATCTGGTCATCACCCTCGGTTTCGACATGGTCGAGTATCACCCGCGCCTGTGGAACCCGGATGGCGACAAACACATTATTCACGCCGATTTCTTGCCCGCCGAAATAGACCAGTACTATCACCCCGACGTTGAGCTGATCGGTGACCTGGCACACACGTTATGGATGCTCAACCACCGATTCGAAAATGAGGGCGTACCGAACTACGATTTCGACAAACAACAGCGTATACGCGCGGACATGAGCGCCGACATCGCGGAGCATGCAAACGACGATACCGAAGGCAAAATACGTCCACAGAAGGCGCTTTGGGACGCACGGCAGGCACTCGGTCCCAATGGATTGTTGTTATCCGATGTAGGCGCACACAAAATGTGGATTGCCCGTCATTATCATTGTCACGAACCCAATACCTGTCTCATACCCAACGGTTTTTGCTCCATGGGCTTTGCCCTGCCAGGGGCTATCGCTGCCAGTCTGGTCGATCCGAAACGCGAAGTGCTGGCGATCTGTGGTGACGGCGGTTTTATGATGAACGTCCAGGAAATGGAAACGGCCAAACGACTGGGTAGCAATATCGTTGTAATGGTCTGGGAAGACGGTGGCTACGGGCTGATTGCCTGGAAACAGCAAAACGAATTCGACCGGCACACCGATCTGGCTTTTGGCAATCCGAACTGGTCGCAGCTGGCATCGGCTTTCGGCTGGCACGGTCACAGCGTCAATCGCAGCAGCGATCTACAGGATACATTGCGCAAAGCCCTGAGTGAGACAGGCCCCAGCCTCGTGGTGATTCCGATCGATTACCGGGAAAACCAGTTGCTGACGAAGAAGCTCGGCAAGATTACGGCTAATATCTAATTATTCGGCAGCGTCATGCCTGTACACGGCTGCCGCTGAACTATATTGATACACCTCTAATCCAGGCTTCGTAAATATGCGTTTTTTCTTGTTGGTCCTGGTTCTTCTGATAGCGTCGGAAGCCCGTCCAGAGGACGACGTCATCAGCAAAACCGTGCTCGGGCTGCATCCCGATCTCGCCAAGGGCACGCAGGCCATGCAGACGGGCGATTTCGAAGAAGGCATTCGGCTTATCCTGCGAGGGTTGAAATATGCCGGATCGGCAAGGGATCGTGCTGCCGCCTATTCCAACCTCTGTGCCGGGTATGCCAGGACCGGGCATTTTGACACCGCTATCGAGTATTGCAGCCAGTCACTGGAGCTGCGACCCGATAACTGGCGTGCCTATCATAACCGCACCTACGCGCTCCTCTCACAAGGCAGGATTGAGGAGGCCATTCACGATGCCAGGACCGGGCTAGAAATCGCACCAGATGCAAGCCTGTTGCATCAGATATTGGGAATAGCAGAACGCCTGGGCAGCCGCCCAAACGTCATCCCGGATTAGCGCGCGCCCGGGAACTGTGCGGGAGCAGCGTTGCCTATTACCTGTAAGCAAGGATAATGAACGCCATGCCAAACAACTCAACGCCAAAGATCCTGCCATCGGAAATCACGGACGAGCAGGACTATCTCAACCGTCGCGAATTCCTGCGTCTGGCTGGCGTTGCCACGGCGGGAGCCCTGCTCAGCACAGCGTGTCAGGCCGATGTAAGTAATGCGGCTGCGACCGCTGGCAAGCCTGCCGGAGAAAGCAACTTCAGTGGCGGCAGTCTGGGAAAACTGCAAAAGAGCCCGTTTAGTACCGACGAGAAACCCAACAGCTACGAAGACATCACCACCTACAACAACTTTTATGAATTCGGCACCGGCAAAGACGATCCACATCGAAATTCGAAGGACTTTGTAAGCAAACCATGGACGGTTACGATAGCCGGAGAATGCGACAAACCGGGTGCCTACGATTTCGACGATCTGATGAAAAAATCTACGTTGGAAGAACGCATCTACCGGCTGCGTTGTGTGGAAGCGTGGTCCATGATCGTTCCGTGGGTCGGTATCTCTATGGCCACTTTATTAAAACGCTTTGAACCGAACTCGCGTGCGAAATTTGTCAAGTTCACGACGCTACACGATCCAGAGCAGATGCCGACTCAACGCCGTCGTATACTCGACTGGCCCTATGTCGAAGGCCTGACCATTGCGGAGGCGATGAACCCATTAACGATCATGGTTGTTGGTGTCTACGGCAAAGTACTGCCGAATCAAAACGGTGCGCCTCTCCGCCTCATGGTGCCCTGGAAGTACGGCTTCAAAAGTATCAAGTCGATTGTGCACATCGAATTTACCGAAAAACAGCCTCTCAACACCTGGCAGATCTCAGCACCTCAGGAATATGGCTTTTACGCTAACGTAAACCCGGATGTCGATCATCCACGCTGGAGCCAGGCACGCGAGCGACGCATCGGCACGGGCCTGTTTGGCGAGAAAATACCAACCCTGATGTTTAACGGCTATGGCGAACATATCGCACACCTCTACAGCGGCCTGGACCTGGCAAAACATTTCTGATCCGTGCGTGCAACGCCCTCACCGCACACAGTGCGGCTACTGAAAACCCTGGTATTCGTGGTAGCCCTGCTACCGGCGGCCAAGCTCGTACTTGCGAGCTTTGCGATCGCTGGTTTGTCGCTGGGCGCCAATCCTGTCGAAGAGTTGTTGCACGAAGCCGGTGAATGGGGCCTGCGTTTTCTACTGATCACGCTTGCGGTCACACCTCTGCGCCGCCTGACCGGCATGAATTGGTTGATACGTTTCCGCCGCATGCTCGGCCTGTTTGCCTACTTCTACCTGGTAGCGCATTTTCTGATCTATGCCCTGCTCGACCAGCGACTGGCGCTCGGACCAATCATCGAAGACATCATTGAGCGACCCTATATCACGCTGGGAATTACCGCGCTGACCCTGCTCACGCCGCTGGCGCTGACCTCCACCAACGCCATGATGCGACGCCTGGGCTCCCGCTGGCAGCGTCTACATCGCCTGATCTATCCGGCGGCGATACTCGGTGTCTGGCATTTCTGGTGGCAGGTTAAAGAAGATATCCGTGAACCGCTGATCTATGCAGCCATCCTCGCTGCGTTGCTCGGAATCCGCGTCTGGCACCGCCAGAAAGGACAGAATCGGCGGGTCGCCACCCCCGTTGACTAGATTCCGGCCGGAAATAACGGTGGTGGTCCCCTTTGAGGGCAGTCCCCGCTAGAATACGCAGCTTGCGGATCACTTTTGGTGGAGTTGTGTATGGAGATTTTCACGCCCGAGAACCTGGTCACCCTCGGAATGCTGACCTTGTTGCAGGCGGTACTTGGTTTCGACAATTTGTTGTACATCTCGCTGGAATCAAAACGGGCACCCGCAGAAAACCAGGCAATGGTACGGCGTCTCGGCATTGGACTGGCAGTGGTATTGCGCATTTTGTTGCTGTTTCTGATTATGCGGGTAATCCAACTGTTTCAGAATCCGATGTTTCATATCGGCTGGACCGATGTCATTGAAGGGACATTCAATTTTCATGCAGTCATCGTGCTTTTGGGCGGGATCTTTATCATCTACACTGCAACCAAAGAGATTTTTCACATGATTAGCATCGAGGACCTGGAGCATGAAAAACGAAAACCCAGCTCGGTCGTCAAGATTATTACCCTGATCGTAGCAATGAATCTGGTGTTCTCTTTCGACAGTATCCTGAGCGCGATCGCCCTGACTGACGTATTTGCAGTGATGGCCGTTGCTATCATCATAGGTGGCATACTGATGATCTGGCTGTCCGATCACGTCGCTACTTTTCTCGAGAAGAACCGGATGTACGAAGTATTGGGTCTGTTTATACTACTTGTAGTCGGCATCATGCTGATCACAGAAGGCGGTCACCTGGCCCATCTCGAACTATTTGGCAACGCGATTGTGCCGATGACCAAGACGACATTCTATTTCGTCATTGTCGTCATGGCACTCAGTGATGTCGTTCAGTCCCGCTATCGCAGGAAGTTGATCGCGGAAAACCCGTCGCAACCTCGCGTGGCCTAGGCTATGGCTGAGAACGCACAACCTGCCGAGAACATCGAAGAAACCGGCGCGGAGGTTCCCGCGATTGCCGAGCAGTTACCGGATTTTGTCGATTATCTTCCAGAAGCGGCAAAACCATATTGGGAAATCGTGGCGCACTACCCGATCGTAGGTGCCGCAACGATTGC
>JAOTXR010000006.1 GCA_029862285.1 Gammaproteobacteria bacterium | reverse complement strand
GCGATACGGTCAATCGGCTCGAACCCCAGGGCAGCGGCGACCACCTGACCATTGGGCCGAATATCATTATCCGACCAGCCACTACCGGCGGACGGGTTGGATCGACCAGCGCCAACCGGCTGACGACACTGCAGGGCACGATCCTGGCAAACATGCCCGGCGAGGTCATCTCGATTGATGGCCACCCGTTCACCAACGACGGCTCAATCGTCATCGATGCCGGCGCCCAGATTGGCGGTACGACCAACTATGTGCAGGCGGCCGGTGGCAGCGTGGAAGTCGAGATCAGTGGCACGGATACGGCAGATTTTGGCCGCATCGCCATGACCGGCAGTTCCACTTTAACGCTGAACGGCACGCTGGACATCGTGCTTTCCGGTTTCTCGCCATTGGACGGCGATACTTTCGAAATACTCGGCGCCAATTCGCGCAGCGGCACCTTCCCGACCGTAACTGGCACCGATGCCGGCGGGAGTCTGACCTTTGTGCCGATCTACAACGCCAACAACGTGACGCTGGAAGTTCAGTAGAGCTACTTCAGACCGGGCTGGCTTCGCCGGCCCGGTCATTTTCTACTGATCTGACTCTCTACGCAGCCTTTTGTCCTTGCCCAGTCCCCCCGGCTTGACTTTGAGTTTTGGAAAAACCAGCGGGCCTTCGTGCACGGGAAACGGCAACCGGGGCGGTTCTTCGGCAGTCAGCTCCGGCGGCCGGAAACAGCCTTCCTGACAAAAGCCGAAGAGATTGACGCTTACCTGCCCTTCGTTGGTATCGATCAGGAGCGTCGCCCGACTGTCACCGCTCGTGTTCGGGTAAAAAGCCAGTCGGTAGAGTTCCGATTCGCCGGGTCCAATGGTCTGTGGCTGGGTCAGGTCGGAGGCACCGGTGCCAAATTCGCCGCGTAGCACGCGGAAACTATCAGCTTGCGGGCCGACAATAGAAGTACCGGTGCGCCGGAATGTGACCGCGCCGCCATTGATAAGCAGCGCTGCGCGTAACGCCTGGGCGTGGCCTGTTGGGCCGGGTACAGCATTGAAATTCAGATTCTCCGGAAACGGGATGACCGAGGGCGATGCGACCTGTGCAGCCAAACCCATACCAATGGAGCCTGGCGCGTTGCGGATACCTCGATAAGACACGAGCAACTGTGCGGTTTTTCGTCCGATCAGCTGAAAGTTCGGTTGCAGCCTGATTTCCGCGGGAGACCCGCGCGACACAACAAAAGGCGTCGTAACTGACGATCCTCGCTGGATAATCTGTGGCGTGCCGAATCCGCCCGCATCGGGGCCTTGCAGTGTGATCGACTCGACCCGAACGGAAGCAGCGCCAAGGGATTGCAGCATGAATCCATCCTGTGTATCAGGGGTCAGCCCGGTACGCAGCATGCCCAGATCTCGTGTAGCAGGCGCGGCCATCAATCCCGAACCGGAACTGCCAACCGGACTGTCGGCCGAAAGATCCAGTTCAAGGAACAGGTCGCTGGCACCCAAGGTATTCGGCGGAGTCCGTACTCGCGCTTCCCACAAAATCCGGTCGCTATTGCCAATGCGGGCCTGCTTGATCGCCTCGAAGGCGTAGCCGGGTGTAACCCGCAACACATCGGACGCGTTCGGATTACACATGAGAATGTCGAATTCTGTGTTATTGCTGCCCGGCACTACCGTCTCGCAGCGGACAATTCCGGCCTTGAAGGATTCCAGTGGCAAATAGACACCCGCGGCTATTGTGCCTTTGCGTACACGCGCACGAGTTACGAAGATATTCGGGCTGAAATTTTCGTTCCAATCGCCGTCGCTAAGTCCCACTTGCCACGTGAACCAGTGCGTAGTGGAACCGTCATCATTTTGGACGGTTTCGCCGGTGCGCAACATGCGTCTTGAGATCGTGCGCTTACCGTCGACCGGTACAGTCTTGAGATTCGGCAGGAGCTGCCTCGGTGAGTTGTCGACACCCGGCCACAGATCATCGAGATCTATACCGGGGGCCGCACCGGGAGCGACTGAGTAGCTGACGTCCGTCATCAGTTGCCCGCCGTGAAGGTTCACCAGGCAAAAAGGCGGATTCTGGGGATTGGGCGGCACATTGCTACCGACCAGGCTGCGCACGCTGGCATCGCTGCAGTTCATATCGATACGCCGAAGCGTCTGCGAGATCGTGTTCGGACTCGAAGATTCGATACACGACTTCAACGTCACACTGAATTGCTGGGCAAATGTCAGCGCATCGGCGATAGAAGCGTTAGAGAATTCCGGTATTACCTGGCGGGTATCAGGATCATATGCGGGAAACGCATGGCAGGTTCCGATAGTAGCATCGCTGGCAATGACATTACCGGGGTCATCTCGCTCGACGATCGACATGTTGCTGCCGACGAATTCATACGATAGTTGCACAAAACCATCACTCGCTACCCACAAAAAGGGCGCGCGACGCAGCCGGCTGATAAAGGAAGGGTTGCCGGCATCGATCATGCTTCCGCGCACTGGGGTCACATAGCGGCACTCATGACTGGTAGATTGACCGGGGCACTCACCATCAGCGAAATAACTGCCGTTGGCCATCTGATCGGATGCCGCCATGTCGGCACGCAACTTCGGATTGAGATCCAGGGATCCTTCCCGAATCTGTAGCGCTGTTGTGTCTACACACGCGGGCGTAGCAAAGCAGGAAACAACCAGGAACGCACTGACCAGACGCGTTGAGGCATGCATGAACAAAAAACCCCTTGAGTTAGCCGGGACTGGGGCCACATTCGCAATCGGCCCGGTGGCCTTAACATCCTGTGCACCGTCACTTGAAGTATAGGCGCCTGTTCGTATTGCTATCTTGCTGTTATTTAAAGAGATCGAAACTGGAACCGTTCCAGTGGCAGCAGCGGCAGGCCCCGGAGCCTAGCGCTTACATTCTGCGAAGGTCTTCCCTTCTTTTGCGAGCTTCTCCAGCAATGACGCTGGTTCCCAATAACCAAAGCGATCATCGAGCGTGTCATGGTATCGGCAAATCGTGTCGTAGACTTTCTTCAAACCGATCGTATCGGCATAGAACATCGGGCCGCCACGGTAGGGCGGAAAACCATAGCCATTGATCCAGACGATATCGATATCGCTGGCCCGTAGTGCAATGCCTTCCTCGAGGATGCGCGCGCCTTCGTTGATAATCGGGTAAATACAACGGGCAACAATCTCTTCGTCATCTATTTCGCGTTGCTCTATGCCTAAGCGTGCCGCTTCCTGCGCAATCAATGCAGCCACCGCCGGATCCGGCTTCGGCGCCCGGCTGCCGGGTTCATAGCTATAGAAACCAGCGCTGGTTTTTTGCCCGCAGCGGCCCTGGGCCACCAGCTTGTCGGCAATCAAACCGAAACGCTCATCGTCAGGCAGCGTGCCCGCCGCACGCCTTTCCTCGCGTATCTTTGTCCCGACGTCGATGCCTGCAAGATCGTTCATGGCCAGCGGCCCCATCGGCATGCCAAATTCGAAGATGGCCTTGTCGATACTCTCGATGCTGGCGCCCTCGAGTAGCATGAAGCCGGCTTCGCGACCATAGCCCGCAAGCATGCGGTTGCCGATGAAACCATAACAAACGCCACTGACAACACCGACCTTCTTTATTTTCCTGGCCAGCTTCACACAAGTATGCAGGACTTCCTCGGAAGTCCGCTCGCCACGCACGATTTCCAGCAGGCGCATGATGTTGGCCGGACTAAAAAAGTGCAGGCCGATAACATCTTCGGGACGCTCGGTTGCGGCAGCGATTTCATCGACATCCAGTGTAGACGTATTGGTTGCGAGTATGGCACCCGGTTTGCAGACCTGGTCCAGCTTACCGAAGATTTGTTTCTTGAGATCCATATTCTCGAAAACCGCTTCGATGACCAGATCCACATCATTGAGATCGTCATAATCCGTGATCGGCACGAACAGCTTCATTATCTGCTCTAGCTGATCGGCGGTCATTCGCCCCTTCTTTACGCCACGTTCGTAGTTCTTGCGCACCTGGCCCAGACCGCGTGTTATTGCGTCTTCATCGAGCTCGACTACTTTTACCGGGATGCCGATATTGGCGAAATTCATCGCTATGCCGCCACCCATCGTTCCAGCTCCGATGACAGCAATCCTGTCGATGTCTCTCACTGGCGTGTCGTCAGAAAGGCCCGGAATCTTCGAGGCCTGACGCTCGGCAAAAAACAAATGGCGTAATGCCGCCGAAGCGGACGATTCCATGCACTCGACAAACAGCTCCCGTTCCCGGGCCAGTCCTTCTTGAAATGGCAGGCATACTGCTGCCTGCACGGCCTGAATAATTCTGTCTGGAGCGAAATAGCCACGTGCCTTTTTCGCAATTGACTCGCGAAACCTGTCATAGAACGCCTGGTCCAACCCCTCTGCGTCGATGCTTGTTTCGCTGATCTTGCGTGGTGGCGCCTGGCTCGAATGCAAGTCGCGGGCAAACTCTATGGCACCGTCAATAAGATTTCCGGTCGACAGTCTGTCGATAGCACCATTGTCAGCAGCGACCGCCGCCGTAACCGGGTTGCCCGAAATCATCATTTCAAGAGCCGGCAGTACGCCAATCAAACGCGGCAGACGCTGAGTACCGCCAGCGCCCGGCAACAATCCGAGCTTTACTTCCGGCAAACCGACTTTTGCAGATGCCGCGGCGATTCGGTAATGACAGCCCAGTGCAACTTCGAAGCCACCGCCGAGCGCCGTTCCATGCAACGCGGCTACAACCACTTTGGGCGAATCCTGCAACGCGTTGACTACCGTGTTGAGATCCGGCTCCTGGGGTGGCTTGCCAAACTCCTTGATATCGGCACCGGCGATAAAGGTGCGGCCAGAGCAGGTCAGAATAATCAACTGAATTTCGGGATCGGACTGCGCCTCTGACAGTCTCTCGACGATGCCCTGGCGAACCGCGTGTGACAACGCATTGACTGGTGGGTTGTCGACCGTTATGACGCCAAACTCGCCCTGGCGTCGCAGTGAAACGACCTTAGTCATGTCAGATTTTCCTGGAATGATTCTGTATCCTCATTGTGGGCCATGGAACCGCATCGGGCCATACTGTTCCGCCTGCGTTATTGCTGCAATCAGGCAATCAGGCTGGAAATCAGATCTTCGTAAGCCAACCGGCGCTGTCGGGACGGCGACCACTGTGTATATCCATTAACAGTGTACGCAAGCGTTTTGTATTGGCCCCGATTTGGCCGCCATTGACCGGGTATTCATGCGTACCATGCAGTAATGCGCCAACTCCGGCCAGCACGGCTGCGGTACCGGACAACGCCGCTTCACCGGTCTTCACCCACTCGAGCATTTCTGCAATATCGATGTCGCGCTCTTCCACGCGGTAACCCGCTTGTCGTGCAAGCTCGAGTATCGACGCGCGGGTAATACCGGGCAGTATCGATCCGTCCAGCCGTTTGGTAATAACAGCCTCGTCGTTTAACAACAGAAAATTTGCCGCGCCCGTTTCCTGTACGTCACCATTAGGACAGAACAAGACCTGATCTACGCCGTGATTTTCCTTTGCCTGCATAACGTGCCGTAATGCGGATGCATAATTGCCACCGGTTTTCACCTCGCCGAATTCCGGTGTCGTCCGCATTTGCCGGTCTTCCAGCCATAAACGCAAAGGATTCTCGCCTGCCTGAAAATACTCGCCAACCGGCGAGGCCAGTACGTATAACAACGCGTCATCGCTGGGTCGCGCCGCGCTGCCGATATTCGGATCGACACCAATCAGGACCGGACGCAGATATAGCGCCGACGGATACGCGGGTACTTCGTCGCGTGATGCTGCAACCAGCCCGCAAATCGTCCGACTCAGGTGTTCTTCATCCGGTTCGGGCAGACAAAGCAATCGTGCGCTGTTGCGCATACGCTCAACATGCCGGTCCAGGCGAAAGATATGCACGCTACCGTCTTCGTGACGATAAGCCTTCAATCCCTCAAAGCAGGTACTGCCGTAGTGCAGGACATGTGCTGCTGGATGCAACAGCAGTTTCGCAACGGGAACAATTTCGCCCGGTGTCCAGCACCCATTCCTAAAGCTGCTCGTGGCGTAGTGACTGGCAAATTTGGAGCCGAACTGTCCGGCCATGACTCTCCCTCATTCCTGGCTGGCAAGAGCATAGCCAACCTTGGCAGGTAATTCGAACCTCCTGGCTAATTTCCGCGGCCCGGTGCCAGTAGACAAACGCCCGCCGGAGTGGACGAGCCACCCCGACGGACGGGCGGGATCGTCGCCTAGGCGACTTTCACGATATGACGTTTTTCCGGTTTAGCTTTCGGCAGGGTAATCTCAAGCATGCCCTCTTTGAGGGTAGCCATCACCTTATCGGGCTCTACTTCAACCGGCAGCACGATCGTACGTGCCAACTTGCCTGTACCAAGCTCGCTACGGAAGAAATTCTCAGTGGTTTCTTCGTCTTTGAACGATCTATTTGCTTCTACGGTCAGATATTCGCCTGAAATGGCAATGTGAATATCCTCTTTTTTCACTCCGGGAAGCTCTACACGAATTGCCAGGTCACGGTCCCGATCGAGCATATCGAAACGCATGTCGAAAGGCTCCATCATGCTTTCAAACTCGGTCCACGGCCGTTTTCCAAAGAACGGATCGCCTGAACCCATCCAACGGCGCGGCAGGAAGTTCTCGAAGAAATCCTCCATGCCGTGTGCAAATGGGGTTAGCGCCCGTTTCACGCCAATCTCTGATCCCATTTTGGGCGTGATTTTGTGAATTTTTGACATTGAATTAACTCCTCTGTCTGCGTGGCGGGTAACATCCCTGCCACCACTGCTTATGGTCAGTCCGGTTTCGGGCGGGGGCAATTCGGAGTTGTACTTATTGGGTCCGCCGCCGGGTTCGCCTGCCCCCGGAAGTGCTTTATTATGGAGCCTGCCTCGGTGTGACGGCGGTTCGGAGGGTTTGTGGTGAGTGAGCTGGACGCAAATATTCTTATCGGGGAACGCGAGATAGCGCGTCGAGTGGATGAGCTGGCGACGGAAATTTCGGCAGACTATGCCGACAAGGCGCCGTTGGTCCTGCTCGGTGTCCTGAAAGGCGCATTTATATTCCTCGCCGACCTGTCACGGCATCTCAGCATTCCACGCACCGTGGAGTTTATTGCTGTCTCCAGCTACCATAGCAGCAGCATCTCCACTGGCGCTGTGCGACTGGTCATGGATGTGCGTGAAAGCATCGAGAACAAGCACGTACTTATTATTGAGGACATTGTCGACTCCGGGCACACGCTGAACTATTTGACGGGAATGCTCCGAACACGCAATCCCGCTTCGCTGCGCACCTGCGCCCTGCTACAGAAATCCGGTCGCGCCCAGGTCGATGTAACTGTTGACTATGTCGGCTTCAATATCGCCAACGAATGGGTTGTCGGTTATGGGCTCGATTACCTGGAAAAGGATCGCACGCTGCCTTTCATCGGTGCTATCGACATCCGGGATAAAGACTAGTAGCGGGCCAGCCGCATATTGGCTGCAGCAGATGCCCGGGAGAACAATGCAACGCAACAAAACCGTAGATGGCTACATTGAGAGTTCCGTGCAGTGGCAAGATGAACTTGCCAATCTCAGAAAAATTCTAAACGCGTGCAGGCTCGATGAGACCGTTAAATGGGGTGCGCCCTGTTATACCTGGGAGGGCAAGAACATAGTCGGAATCGGTGCGTTCAAGTCCTACTTCGGACTGTGGTTCTTTCAGGGCGCGTTGCTCAGGGACCCAGATGGCGTCTTGGTCAATGCTCAGGCTGAAAAAACCAAAGCGATGCGTCAGTGGCGCTTCCAGTCGATAAACGACATCAAGGTGGCGTCGATAAACGCATACATAAAGGAGGCCATCGAACTGGCCAGATCCGGCAAACAGATAAAGCCGGATCGCAACAAGCCAATTTTGGTTCCACCGGAATTGAAATCGCGACTGGCTCAGAACAAGAAAACCGAAGCGGCATTCAAAGCTCTTAGCAAGGGTCGGCAACGCGAATACGCTGACTATATTGCCGAAGCAAGGCGGCCCGACACAAAAACAAAACGACTAACGAAAATCCTGCCGATGATCGCAACCGGCAAAGGCCTGCACGACAAATACCGCTAACGCCAGGAAAACCCCGTATTTTCTCTCGCCCATGTTCGAATCTATCGGATACGTGCACGTCCGACATAGTTCGAATCTTCGCCAAACCAGATTTCCCGCGTCGCTGGATGAAAATACATGTGCCTGATTGAGCCCAGTGCCTTGGGCACGTCGGTAACATGTACAAACTGCTCTGCGGAAGTATCAAAAGTACTGAGCCGGTTAGGCGAACCGCCTTCAGCGAGCCAGATCCTGCCGCGGTCATCGAGCGCAGTCCCATATGGCCTGGCACCCTCCCCACCCGGCATCGGCCATTCACTGACCTCGCGCGTTTTTGGATTGAAACGACCCAGGACGCCTTTCGCATAATCGCCATACCAGATCAGTCCATTCGCAGTGATCTCCAGACGTCGCGGACGCGTCTCCGCGCGCGGCAAATCCACAAGCTCCAGTTGCATGGTCTCGGGATCTACGGTAGCCAGTTTGTTTGTCCCGAACAAAACAATCCAGGGGTGATCATCGGGGCCCACTTTGATGCCATACGGGCGTGAAGATGCCACCGGAATTTCTATCACGTCGACTGTGCCCGATTGGGTGTCAAGTCTGCCGACATGGTTTGACCGTTGCGCCGTAAACCAGATATTCCCGATGGAATCGAATACCAGAGTATGGGGATCCGTGACCGGCTCAGGCATCGGGTATTTATGTACGGCACCAGTTACCGGATCCATCTGGCCGATGTACGGCAGAGTATTTGCCGCATACCAGACACCATCATCAGCAGCGATAATCAGATTATGCGGGCTGGCGCCATCTGCCAGGTCGAATTTCTTGAACTTGCCGGTTTCCGGAACCAGATAGGCAATATAGGCACCTGCCTGGCCGCAAAACCAGACGCGACCCAGCGTATCCACGAACGGATCTCGCGGTCGCGTTTTTTCATAAGGCACCTGCCACTCCGTTATATCGACAGAACCGTTCTCAGCGACCAGTTCTTTTTCTTTTTCCGAATCGGCCTGACAACCCGATGCAAGACTCAAGACAATTGCGCCAAATGTGATTGCTCGCGATTTCATTGGCTTCTCCTGACATCCGGATCGTGAACCTGCCGGGATGATATCAAGGCAACCCGGGATTTACCCGGCCACGCCCGGCGTGTGAACACGTGCCGATTATCTAGCCGTAACGGCCCTCGATATAGTCGGCAGTCTCTTTGTTTTCCGGGGTCACAAACATCGTATCGGTTGCGGTGTGCTCGACTACCTTGCCCATCAGCATAAATACGCATTCTTCACTTGCGCGTCGCGCCTGGGCCATATTGTGGGTAACAATCAAGATCGTGTAGTCACCGCGCAGCTCCCAGATAAGTTCCTCTACGGCTTCGGTACCTTTGGGATCGAGCGCTGAGCAGGGCTCATCCATCAGCAAGACCCGGGGCTTGACGGGTAAGAGGCGGGCGATACAGAGTTTTTGTTGCTCCTCGAGAGACAGACCGATCGCCGGTTGATTCAGACGATCCTTCACTTTGTCCCACAACAGCACCTCGCGTAACGCCTTTTCCACCACATCATTCTCGGCGGCCTTGTTGGCCTCGTGAAGACGATGACCAAACAAGACGTTATCGCGTATTGACAGCGGCAGCGGATTGGGTCGCTGAAATACCATGCCAACTTGCTTGCGAACTTGCAGGAGCTCGACATCAGGGGCAAATATATTGTTACCCATCACATCAATGGATCCGGCAATACGCACATACCCCAGGCGTTCATTGATACGGTTAACACTACGCAAGAACGTCGATTTGCCACAACCGGACGGCCCGATCAGCGAAGTAATGATGCCGTTGCGTACATTCAGATTGATATCAAACAACGCCTGGAAGGTGCCGTACCACAGGTTCAGATCCCGGGTGCGAATTGCAGCTGGCGCCGCGTTCGATTCTTGTGTCGCAAACTCAGCCAAAACGCCCTTCCACATAGTCCCGCGTGCGCTGGTCCCGCACCTCGCCAGTAAACAGGTCCTCCGTTACTCCGATCTCGACACAGCGGCCATCCAGAAAAAATGCCGTACGGTCCGCCAGACGACGTGCCTGCTGCACCAGATTGGTCACCAGGATAATGGTCATCTCCTCACGCAGCTGCTTCAGGACGTCTTCAATCCGCATCGTCGTTACCGGATCTACCGCAATCGAAAATTCATCGAGCATCAATACCTCGGGCTGTTGGGAAAGCGCGCGGGCAATAGTCAGGCGTTGCTGCTGGCCACCCGAAAGCAGGCTACCGAGTGTATCGAGACGATCCTTGACCTCATCCCATAGAGCGGCCCGGCGCAAACAGCGTTCAACGATGACATCGAGCTCCGCGCGGTTGCGCTGCCCACCCAACCTCGGTGCCAGCGCGACATTGTCATATACATTCATGGGCAAACCGACCGGCAGCGGAAATACGACGCCGATACGCCTGCGCAACGCATACACGTTGCGCAGCCCGCGCGTATTGCGGCCACTAAAGTGAATGTCGCCGCCTACTTTCATCTCCGGATTAAACATGTCCATGCGGTTCAACGCCTTGAGAAAAGAAGTCTTACCGGCGTTGGCGGGGCCGATGACGCCAAATATCTCGTTTTCCCGGATATCGAGATCGACACCGCTCAGCGCTGTTGCATCGCCGTAAGCAATTTCCAGATTGCGAACCGAAACTTTTGCATCGGCCCCGGTAGTAACTGCGTTTACCATTTCTTTTTGCCTCGCAGATACATGCGTAAAGCAATGGAGACGCTATTCATTATCAGGACAATACCGATCAGCACGAGCGCGACGCCAAACGGGAGATGTTCCGGCATGTCGGGAACCTGCGTCGATACCACAAACAAGTGCAACGACAGTGCCATGGTCTGATCCAGAACACCCTGTGGCAGAAACGGCAGAAAAAAGGCGGCGCCTGTAAACATGATCGGCGCAGTCTCGCCGGCGGTACGTGAGACCTCGAGAATAATACCCGTGAGTATTCCGGTAACGGCATTCGGCAGCACAACACGGCGGATGGTTTGCCAGCGGGTCGCCCCCATGTTCCAGCAGGCTTCGCGAAAAGCCTGCGGTACAGCTTGCAGCGACTCACGAGTGGCAACAATGACCACCGGCAGGGTCATGATGCCAAGTGTCAGGCTGGCGGCCAGAATACTGGTGCCAAAGCGGAAAAAAATCACAAAGGCACCAACGCCAAACAGGGCGTGCACGATGGATGGCACACCGGCAAGATTAATGATGGCAAGATTGATAATACGGGTGAACACATTTTCCGGCGCGTATTCGCTGAGATAAATCGCGGCAGCAACCCCCAACGGCACGGAGAACAGCAGCGCCACCAGCACCAGCCAAATAGTCCCAAGCAGTGCCGGAAAAATTCCGCCGGCTGTCATGCCATTAGTCGGCTTGGTGAATAGGAAATCGATGGACAATGCCGGACCGCCCTTAACCACCAGCGTAGTCAGAATAATCAACACCGGCAGGACCAGCAGCAGGGTCATGATCCCGAACAACACGAAATACAATTGCTGTATTCGGCGATCCTTGTCGTTTTGTCCTGAGGCTGCAAACATCATGCTATTTATTCCTGATCCCGCGCACTATCAGGTCCGCGGTCAAGTTGATTACGAAAGTAATCGCGAACAGGAATATGCCGATAGTAAACAGAGCCTGATAATGCGGCGAACCCACGGCCGTTTCACCAAGTTCGGCAGCTATTGTTGCCGTTAAGGCACGAACTGAATCAAAAATGCTGGTTGGAATATTGACGGAATGACCGGTCGCCATCAGCACCGCCATAGTCTCGCCAAAGCCCCGGCCGACACCCAGCAGTACCGCACCAAGCAGGCCATTCTTGGCTGCCGGCAAAACGACTTTGGCGATAACCTGCCAGCGGGTTGCACCCATGGCCTCGGCCGCCTCGCGATAACGGTCTGGCACGGCTTTCAACGCATCCTCGGCAATAGAAGTCATTATCGGCGCAGCCATCAAACCGAGAATGATCCCGGCATTGAGTACGTTCAAACCGACCGGGACATTGAACCACTCGATAATCAGCGGGTTCATTATCGACAGGCCGATAAAACCCCACACTACTGAAGGAATAGCCGCAAGCAGTTCAACGAGTATCTTGAGTACTTCACGCACGCGCCCGGTCGCGAACTCGGCGATAAAAATTGCCGCTCCGAGGGAAAACGGAATTGCCACTAGCATAGCCAGTCCCGTCACACTCGCTGTGCCGGCAACCAGCGCCAGAATTCCATAGGTAGGGTTTGACTCCGAAGTCGGACGCCAGTTTTGCGACAAAAAGAACCCGCTTACATCAAACTCAGTCGCAATAAATGAAAATCCCTCACGGGTTATAAAGACAAAGATCCCAATTATGAAAACGATGGCGGAGATGCCACCGATAAATACAACCGCCTGAACGAGACGATCTATGTACCAGTCACGATTTCGCCGATCGAAGTCCGTTACGCTGCTTCGGCTCATGAGGAACTACGCCGCTCAGGCGCTCTCGTCCCCCGCGATCACGCCAATCAATTCGTCGATCTGATTCTTGAGGTAACGGTAAAGTGCCTCATAGCTGCCCGGCCCAGCTTCACTCACTGCGGAATCGACTGGCCAATCAATGGCTGCGGTGTGAAACGGAACTTCGTTGACATGTTGCGAGACCGGCCCGTCGAGACTGATCAGGACATCCATTTCCTGCAGCTCATGCTGTCCGGATCGCAGACGATCCACCTTTAGTTGTTGTACGTCGATTCCGCACGAATCGAGAAAGTCGACAAATCCGGTTGCAAGGTCGGCTGCCGGTTCGCGTGCGGCGCTGAGATACGTAGCGACTTCCGGATGACTCTTGCGAGCTATACCCTGTGCCATCAGGCTGCGCTCGTTGTTGTCACCGTCAACAAACAGGATACGAAACCGTTTTGTTTTTTTACTCTGTCCGGCGACCGCGAACACGGTCTGTTCGCAGATATTCTTTGCCTGGTCCGAGATACGCTTTAGCAGGCTAAAAACCACAAATGCGGCGACAATCTCGCGGGGACTACGCTTGCTTTCGGCGCCGGTCAACTCCGCATAAATATCATCCATCATGTTTTCGATATTTTCGCTCAGCGGAATACTGGCCGCTGCGGCATCGGCATTATGTGCAACAAACACATCGATAGCCTGGTGCAGGATTCGCTGTGATTCGTCTGAAACGCGATCAAGTTCGCGCGCGAGGCGTCCGCTTGGCGGGGAAGTAAGTTGCAGTGACTCACGCGATATCGTGACCGCGTAGTCGCCGACACGTTCGAGCGCAACATTGAGGCGAATTACTGCCGAGATCAGCCGCAAGTGACCCGCACCCGGCAGATGCCGGGCTATGAACGCATGGCAAAGACGATCGATCTCCCGCGACGCCCGATTGATTCGGTTGTCGCCCAACACTGTCATGTTGGCGAGCTGCCTGTCGCCATCCAGCAGTGCCCGCATGGCGTCTTTGAGTGAACGCTCGACCATCGCAGCCATGGTGCGAATGCTGATATGGATTCGATCGAGATCACTCGCGAGCCGTTCTTCGTAATGGCTCATGTCTATACCTCCCGGCCGGCGGATAATGGCGGCGTCTGGTCACGCCGCCGGCGACTGGCCGCTATTTCTTTCTCAATCGCCGCAGCTTACACCACGAACGGGCGCGTAGCCTTTCTTCAGAATTATGCACTGACCGACGTCGGAAAGGATCCAGTCGAGATAGGTCTTGATATGACCTTCAGGTTCGCCATTTGTATACATGAATAGCGGCCGCGCGATCGGATAGCTGCCATCGCTTGCGGTCGCGACGGTGGGATCAACACAGGATTTGCCTTCCTCACTGGTCACACAAATCATGCCCACGTGATCCGTCGAGTAAGCCAATCCACTGTAACCAATTGCGCACGGTGTTTTTTCGACGAGATCGACGACATCTTTCGAACCGTGCATATCGCGCGTTCCAAGCCGAAGCTCCCGTTCCTTGCCGAGTACCGCTCCGCGGAAATAAGCGTACGTACCGGAGTTGTTCTGGCGGCTGACCAATACCATCTCCTGGTTCCTGCAACCAGGAACCTCGATGCCGAGGTCACTCCAACTGTCGACTGAACTACCATCGCCATAAATCTCGGCCAGCTGAGCCAATGTCAGCGATCCGAGCGGGTTGTCCTTGTGAACGAACACCGCCAGTGCGTCATAACCCACGATGTGTTGCTTTGGATCCTGTCCGGAGGACTTTGCCAGATCGATCTCCTTGGTTTTCATCACCCGGCTGGCATTGGCAATATCAACAGTGCCATTAATTAACGCCGCGATACCGGTGCCCGAACCGCCGCCAGAAACGGCGACGACTACGGCTGAGTCGATCGTCTGGTACGCCTCGGCCCACGCCTGTGCAACGTTGACCAGCGTATCGGAGCCTTTATTTTGAATTACCTGGCGGCGTTCGCCACCACCACAGCCGGCGGCCATAACAGCCAGAACCAGCATCATGCACACACGCACAGAAACGCGCACATCGAACATGTCAGTCTCCCCCGTAGATATCGTTAACGCCAGATCTCCGATTGAAGCCTGGCAGAGCGGTCATGGTACTGACACAATGTTACCGAATCGTGACAGATTCGTTGCCGTAAAAATAGTGTTAATTCAAGCCATTAGAGCGGGCGTGCTCTTATTCCCCGGTGGCAGCGCCCACCCTGCGTGACGTCGTCTCAGGCAGGTTCTCGCCGCGGGTGATGCCAAATACTTCGCGTGGGTCACCCTTGAAAACTCCGCTCAGGCGATCAATGACAACGGTTACGACCTCGTGGAGTGCTTTTTCCTTGTCCATGTTCGATACGATCGGCACTTCGCAACGGTCAGCCTCTGACAACAGGAAAGATTGCAGCCGCCAGATGGAATCGAATTCTCTCAAATAACGCCGTGCGCGTCGGCGTGGCGCCTGCGTGCCACGACCCTTGATGCGCTTGCGTAACTCTTTTTGCTTGAGCACAGCCAGCACGACCGGCACGACAATGGCGTCATCCAATCCACGCAGACTCTCCGCAAACGCCGGCTGCACATGTACGCCTTCGAGTATTAGCGCCACTCGTTCGGCACGGGCACGGTTGAGTACGGCGTCACTGGCAACAGAAAGCAACTCGGCCTGGCTCTGATACCCATCCGCAATCAGCGCATCGGGATCAGCATGCCGATCATCGGCGAAGGGCAGCTTGCGCCAGGCATTGAACGACGAGGTATGCAGCACCGGCAGCATGCGCTCCGGTGTCATCGTTCGCATTACTTCGCGCAGCATGTCAGTCGACTGTATGCGCACGATATCGAGCTTGTGCGCCAATGCAGTCGCCAGCGTGCTCTTGCCGCAACCGATGGTGCCACCGATCAGGATCAGCAAGGGCTCGCCACTATGTACGAACTGAAACCAAACGAGGTAACGCTTTGCCGCCTTTGCGCCGAGACTTTTTTCCAGTGCAAGATACGTCAGATGGCTCAAGCGACACGTCGGAACCCGGGTTACGCCTTTTCTGAGAAGATGCTCGTAAACGCGGGACGTAACCGGCGCCGCCTCACGTGTGGTCAGGCCGCTGGCCTCGAGGAATTGCATGTGACGACCGCGCGAGAAGGGCGTAATCACGCCGTCACCGCTTTCCACCAGGATTGTTGCCGGTGCACGTTGTCTTAGCGCACGGTAGCGTTCCACGACCCGGGGGTCGTAACGTTCTTCGAGCAACCCGGCCACGCGCTGGCGCAGTTCGTCGGAACCGATCTCGGAATCACCGAGCTTCTCTCGCATTACCGAGGCGAGATCGTA
>JAOTXR010000236.1 GCA_029862285.1 Gammaproteobacteria bacterium | reverse complement strand
AAAAACCGCGTCAGCGCCGGGGAATGCCGGGAGCCCAGCGACGAGCCCACACCGAGTATCCCGATAAATTCGTTGTGACCCGCGTAAATCACAATTGCATCGGGCTGTTGCGCGATTATTTCGTCGGCAAAGTCGAGCAACGAATAGGAATTGATCGCTGACATCGCGGTGAGGATTACTTCGACTGTACGGTCAGGAAAACTGCGTGACAGACGCTGTTGCAGCATGCCCGCCGGAGAAGCGTTTTTGCCGTAAGGAAACCCGGCTGCCGACGATCCGCCCTGCACCACAATACGCAGCCCATTGTCCGGTTTGTCGGCAAGAAAATAGCCGGTATCGGCACTGACGGTAGGTGCGTCGTCCGGATCGTTGAAAAAACGTTTGACGACATCGGGATTCGGGAGCAGGTACTGCGGTTTTTGCTTCAGCCTGACGAACAGATCGTAGTCATCACCGTAACCGCCGAGACGCAGCGCGCCTTCGGCCATCGCGAGAAACAGCAATGGAATCGACCATGCAATCAGCGTGAATAGCCATTTGTGCCTGGTTGGCCGATCGGTTTTTTCGTTCATTGTCATATTGCCGGTGGGGTCCAGGCGGTTTTTTCTTGCGCTGTTACGCGGGGCTGATCATTATAGCGGCCTATGCGCCGTCTCCTGGGAATTTCTGCCTTCTATCACGACAGCGCGGCCGCGGTACTGGTCGATGGCGAGATCGTCGCCGCTGCCCAGGAAGAGCGCTTCACCCGCAAAAAGCACGATCCGCAATTTCCGTCTCATGCAATCCGGTATTGCCTGAGCGAGGCGGGTCTGGAGCTTGCCGGGATCGACGCGGTTGTCTTCTATGACAAGCCGATGCTCAAGTTCGAGCGTTTGCTCGAGACCTACCTGGCGAATGCGCCGCGAGGCCTGCGATCGTTTCTCGCCGCGATGCCCGTGTGGCTCGGCGAAAAGTTGTATCTCAAAAACCTGCTCCGTCGCGAACTGGCTGCATTGAGTGGTCTGAAGCGTAATGCGTTACCGCCATTACGATTTACCGAACATCACCAGGCGCATGCGGCTTCGGCCTTCTATGCGTCGCCTTTCGATCAGGCAGCGGTGTTGTGTATGGATGGCGTGGGCGAGTGGGCCACCACTTCCGCCTGGCAGGGCAAAGATGCCGAACTCGAGAGTCTGTGGGAAATCCAGTTCCCGCACTCCCTGGGATTGCTCTATTCGGCATTCACCTATCACACTGGATTCAAGGTCAACCTCGGCGAGTACAAGTTGATGGGGCTGGCGCCCTACGGCGAGCCGGTTTATGCCGATCGTATCCGGGAACACCTGATTGACATCAAGGACGACGGCAGTTTTCGCCTGGATATGCGCTATTTCGACTACGCGACTGGTATGCGCATGACTAACAGGCGTTTTGCGAACTTGTTCGATGGCCCGCCACGCGAACCGGAAAGCGAACTGACCCAACGCGAAATGAACATGGCACGCTCGGTTCAGGTTGTCACCGAGGAAATCGTACTCAAGCTGGCGACAGCGTTGCACAAAGAGATCGGTGCGAAGAATCTTTGCCTGGCCGGTGGTGTTGCACTCAATTGCGTTGCAAACGGCCGGTTACTGCGCGAAGGGCCATTCGAGCAGATCTGGGTCCAACCGGCGGCGGGCGATGCCGGTGGCGCGTTGGGGGCGGCGTTGGCAGCCTGGTATCTGTATAACCCAAAACGTCGGCCGACTCGCCCGGACGCAATGCATAACGCCTATCTCGGTCCGTCGTGGGACGATATCCAGCTACAGGAATTTCTGGAAAAAAATGATATTACCTACGATTCATTTGACGAACAGGCGTTAACGCAGAAAACAGCCGCGTTGCTGGCAAACGGATCGGTGATCGGCTGGTACCAGGGAAGAATGGAATTTGGCCCACGGGCATTGGGTAACCGGTCAATTCTGGGCGACCCACGCGATCCGGCGATGCAAAAACGCATGAACCTGGCGATCAAGAAACGCGAGTCATTCCGGCCCTTTGCCCCTGCCGTGACAGAGGAACGGGTCAGCGAGTACTTTGAACTCGATCGGGCCAGCCCGTACATGTTACTGGTCAGTTCGATCGCGGATTCAAAGCGGTTGCCGGAAACGGAGCAGGCCGAGGGGCTTGCTCGTCTGGATCGGCCACGCTCAGTATTGCCGGCCATCACGCATGTCGACGGGTCGGCCCGGGTACAAACGGTAAGTGCCCGCGGCAACCCGCGTTTTCACCGCTTGCTGTCGGACTTCGAAAAACTCACCGGTACCGCAGTTCTGATTAACACATCGTTTAACGTGCGGGGCGAACCGATCGTCTGCACGCCCGACGACGCTTACGGCTGTTTCATGGATACCGAGATGGATTATCTGGTGCTGGGTCGGCATGTGCTCGACAAACGCAAGCAGGACAGCAGTCGGTCACGCCCGGCGCGTCAATTTGACCTCGATTGACTATGAAGCTCATCGAACGCGATAACATCAGGGAACTGCGGAAATTCGGCATCGCGTTGGCGGTGATGTTCCCGCTGATCTTCTTTTTGCTTCTGCCGTGGCTGTTCGAGCGCCCCGGACCATTATGGCCGCTGATAGTCGGCGCGGTTTTCCTGCTCGCGGCCCTGGTCTGGCCCAAGGGACTCTACCCTGTTTATCGTGGCTGGATGCGTGTGGCCGGCGTACTCGGTCATATCACCAATTTCATTGTATTGGGCACGGTTTTCCTTATCATGATGGTGCCATTGGGACTGATCTTGCGTAGTCTCGGGAAACTACAATATCGCGAGGGCTTCGATCCCGAGGCTGAGACTTACCGCGTCGGGACCCGCCGGCGTCCAGCAGCCGACGATCTGAAAAATCCATTCTAATGCTCGAATTTATTAGTGATCTCTGGGCTTTTCTAAAGGTCCGCAAAAAAATCTGGCTGCTGCCGATCGTCGTCGTGCTTGTTTTGCTCGGTGGCATAGTCGTTTTCAGTCAGCAATCCGTATTAGGCACGTTCATCTACACGCTTTTTTAGGCCGCCATCAGTTACGTGCGACCTGTGTCAACCAGCAGTTGTTGTACCCGGTTGCGTAACGTCGGGCTGAGCTGATCGGCGGTCAGGCGCCATCGCCAGTTGTTACTGTCGGTTCCGGGGATGTTGAAGCGTGCGTCTGAGCCGAGTCCCAGGAAGTCCTGCATCGGAACGATAGCAATCCGGGCATTACTGGAGAACGCCAGGCGAATGAGATCCCAGTGAATCGTCTCTGGTTTGCCGTTGGTTTGCGCCAGAATGATCTGCTGTTCTTTGCCAACTTCGTCGCGACTGCGGATATCGCCAGGACCGCCGTTGAACCAGCCTTGCGTCGTATCGTTATCGTGACTACCGGTATAGACAACACAATTCTCTTCAATATCGTCGAGACTGAACTGATCCTTTGACGCGTCGAATTGCAGTATTACCATGCCTGGCATGCCGTATTCATTACGCAGTGCTTCGACGCGTGGTGTAATGACGCCCAGATTTTCGGCAACGATGGGCAACTCGCCAAGAGCAGCACGCAACGCCTCAAACAAAGTCTTTCCGGGACCGGGTTCCCAAGTTCCTTTGCGTGCCGTTTTTTCTCCACAGGGCACAGCCCAATAGGCTTCAAAACCGCGAAAATGATCGATTCGGACCAGGTCGGTATAGGCCATCGCGCGACGCACGCGATCTATCCACCATTCATAGCCGCTTCGATCGTGATACTTCCAGTCGTATAGCGGGTTACCCCACAGCTGTCCGTCTTCGCTGTAATAATCGGGTGGCACACCGGCGACAAAATCAGGACGGCCTTTCTCGTCAATGCGCACGATTTCCGATCGGGCCCACGCGTCAGCGCTGTCAAGCGCGATATAGATGGGTATATCGCCAAATAACAGGATGCCATTATCAGCAGCATAGTCTTTCAATGCCCGGCATTGACTATCGAAGATAAATTGTTCCACTTGCAGCGCCTCCAGTTGCCGGCCGCATTTTTTTTCTATTTTTCCTAGTGATTTCTCCTTTCGGCGGGCGTAGCGTTTTTTCCATCCAGGCCAGGCCTGTTCGTCGTGCCGGGTTTTTAGCAGGCGAAACAGTACATAGTCATGCAGCCAGGCTGCGTCGTGTTGTTCACGAAACTCATCGAACGCGGTCTTGAGTGTGGAACTGGCACGAGTCGCAAACCGGCTCGCCGCCAGTGCCAGGAGTGCAGACTTGATTGGTATCAGCTTGCCATAGTCGACCGTTGTGGCGGGCAGGCCGGTCAGCGGTTGTGCTTCGTCGGCAGTGACAAGGCCCATATGGATCAGTTCGCCAATGTCGATGAGC
>JAOTXR010000235.1 GCA_029862285.1 Gammaproteobacteria bacterium | reverse complement strand
ACGATGTCGTTATTGCACTGCCAGCTTGCATCGCAGTCGGCGTGGGGTAGATTTGGCCGACTTATTGGGGGGAAAAATATGCCACGCATCCAATTGCTCCTCGCGGGGCTGATAGCCATAGTATCCCTGGCTGCTCACGCTGCTGACAACGCCGAGCATGAACCCGGATTCAATGAGCAAACATTCATGGGGCTTGCCTGGCGCGAAATAGGTCCGGCATTCATGTCCGGTCGTATCTCGGACATCGCAATTCATCCGCAAGATCGATCGATCTGGTATGTCGCCGTGGGTAGTGGCGGCGTTTGGAAAACCGCCAATGCCGGAACGACGTGGACGCCAATTTTTGACAACGAAGGCTCATACTCGATCGGCTGCGTGACTATCGACCCAAATAACCCCAATACTGTATGGGTAGGCTCCGGAGAAAACATCAGCGGTCGCCATGTCGGTTTCGGTGATGGCGTTTACCGCAGCCTGGACGGTGGCGAAAGCTGGCAGAACATGGGGCTCAATAAATCGGATCATATCGGGATGATCCGTATTGATCCCCGAAACTCCGATGTGATTTTCGTTGCGGCGCAAGGACCATTGTGGTCACCGGGAGGCGACCGTGGTCTTTATCGCAGCAGTGACGGTGGCAAGACCTGGATACAGATTCTGGCCGATGGAGAATACACCGGGGTTGGCGAAGTGCATCTGGATCCACGCAACCCGGATGTACTTTACGCCACGACCTGGCAAAGACATCGCACTGTCGCTGCATTGATGGATGGTGGGCCCGAGACTGGCATTCACAAATCCACCGATGGCGGCGATACCTGGACTGAACTGACCAAAGGTCTGCCGGAAGTCGACATGGGTAAGATCGGTCTTGCCATTTCGCCGCAAAATCCGGATGTCGTCTATGCGGCAATTGAAACGACACGTCGCAAAGGCGGTTTTTTCCGCTCCGCAGACGGTGGCGCCACCTGGGAAAAACGCAGCGATTTTGTCGCCAGCGGCACCGGACCCCATTATTACCAGGAGATTTTCGCCAGCCCACACCAGTTTGACCGTATTTATCACATGGATGTTTACATGCACATCTCAGAAGATGGCGGCAAGAATTTCATCAAGACGCGCCGCAATGCGAAACATGTCGATCATCATGCGATGGCGTTTGTCGAAGACGATCCCAATTACTTGATCGTAGGCAACGATGGCGGGGTGTACGAGAGTTTCGATCTGGGTAAAACCTGGCGTTTTTTTGCCAACCTGCCGATTACCCAGTTCTACAAAGTTTCCGTGGATTACGCCGAGCCTTTCTATAACATCTATGGCGGTACCCAGGACAACAGCTCGCAGGGCGGGCCTTCAAGGACCGATAACCCGACCGGTATCCGAAATTCTGACTGGGAAGTCGTACTTGGCGGCGATGGACACCAGCCGTTTGCGGACCCCAGCAATCCAGATATCGTTTACGCCCAATGGCAGCGAGGCAACCTGAATCGCGTCGACAGGCGCACTGGCGAGTCCATCTACATCCAGCCGCAACCGGAAAAAGGCACACCCCCGGAGCGATTCAACTGGGATGCACCGGTGCTCATCAGTGCCCACGACCCGAAGCGGCTTTATTTTGCCAGCCAACGCCTTTGGCGCAGTGACGACCGCGGTGATTCCTGGACTGCGCTGAGCGAGGATCTGACACGAAATCAAAACCGGCTGAACCTGCCGATAATGGGGCGTCAACAAAGTTTCGACGCCCCATGGGATCTTTACGCAATGTCGATGTACAACACCATTGCGAATATTTCCGAATCCCCGCTGGACGAGCAACTGCTGTATGCCGGTACCGATGATGGCCTGATCCACGTCAGTTCAGACGGCGGCGCCAACTGGCGCAGCGTGGGTAAACTACCCGGTGTGCCAGACTATTACTATGTAAACGATATCAAAGCCGACCTGCATGATATCGACACCGTGTATGTCGCTGTAGACAATCATAAAGCGGGCGATTACAAACCCTACATATTCAAGAGTACGGATCGCGGTCGCCGCTGGCGCAGTATTAACAACGGTATTCCGGATCGCCACCTCGTGTGGCGGATCGTCCAGGATCACGTCAACCCCGGACTGCTGTTCGCGGGAACCGAGTTTGGCGTATTTTTCTCTGTTAATGGCGGCGGTCAATGGGTCAAACTCGCGGGTAATGTACCGAACATTCCGTTTCGCGATCTGGTCATACAAAGACGGGAAAACGACCTCGTCGGCGCAACTTTTGGCCGCAGCTTTTATGTGCTCGATGACTACTCGCCGCTACGCGGTATCAGCGAGAGCCGGCTGAAATCCGGGACTATGCTATTCCCGGTTCGCAGGACGCATTGGTATATGCCACAACGACCCATGGGCTGCGCCCTGCCAGGCTGCGTCGGAACCCAGGGTAACGACTTTTTCGCCGCAGCCAACCCGCCGTTTGGCGCCGTGTTCACTTACTATCTAAACGAACCATTGCGTTCGAAAAAAGACCAGCGGCTGGAAGACGAAAAACCGCTGAAAGAATCCGGGCGGGACATTGGCTTCCCCGGCTGGGAAGCGGTCAATGCTGAAAGCCGGGAAGACGAACCAGCGATGCTGCTGACCGTCAAAGACGCCCGCGGAAATATCGTAAGCCACATAAAGGGGCCGGCAATGGCCGGCTTTAATCGCGTTGCATGGGAATTGCGTTTTCCGACACCGGACCCATGGGTGGCCGAAGTCGATCCCGAGCCGTATTCGCCACCGGGCGGCACACTGGCCGCGCCCGGCAAGTACACCGTTACTCTGGCGCGGCGTGTCGACGGCCGCACCGAACCACTCGATCAATCGCAGACTTTTGAAGTCGTATCCATTCGACAGCCTGTAATCCAGGGGGTTTCCCAGGATGAGCGGGTGGCCTATTTACGCAAGATCGACGCCATAGAACGTGAGGTCACCGCATCGATTGCAGCGATCGATGAGCTGGTGAAACAGACCGGTGCAATGAAGGAAACACTGATGCGTTCAACCGCAGACCCGGAGCTTTATAGTGAAGCCCAGCGTATTGAACAACGAGCAAAGGCCCTGCGTGAGCGTCTGACTGGAAATCAGCAGCGCGACTTCATGGGTGATCCCGGTCCGATGCCGGTCGACGCCCGCATTTATGTCGCCGGATCGGGCGATCGAACCAGCGCGCATGGCCCCACCCAAACGCAGAGAACCAGCCTGGAGATTGCCGAAGCGGAATTTGCCGAAGTCAGTGGAGCGCTCGACCGTTTGTTCGATACCGACCTGCCACGACTCAGGCAACAGCTGGATCAGGCCGGCGTACCCTGGACCCCGGGCCGCTAAATCTTTCTGCACGGCCTCCCCTCCCCCGGTGGGGAGGGGAGGCGAGAAAGCCAGCTTATTTGAGCGTGATCTCACGCATCCGGTATTGACCGGTGATTTTTCGCATCGCCGGATAGTTTTCCTGGGCGAAGTCGGTAGCGGCATCAGAATTCTTTTGGCCCCATTTCTTGATAAGCGCCTCGTAGTTTTTCTTGTTGGGCTCCAGATCTTTGCCACTGGCAAACTTGACGACCAGCAGCAGATTGAAGTCGCCGCTGTTCGGCAGGTCGCTGCGGTAAATATGATAATCCTCAATCTGACCGAGTTCTTTGGCAAATTCATTGCCTTTTACCCAGGTGTTCTTGATGCCTTCCAGATATGCATCGCCCATATTCGAATCCACTCTGACCGTCGTGACGGTCCATACCGCTTCGCTGACTTCGTAATCTTTCCATGGCTCCAGGTCCGCTACAGCGGTATAAGCAAATAATGCAGTCGCAACTGCGGCAATAGCCGAGATGATTTTCATTTTGTCCCCTTCGTCTTGTCAGTAAGAAATCGCCAAAAGACAGTAGCAGTCCCTGCCGCTTTTACAAGGCCTCCTGCTGTGGCGGCGCAACAAGTGTGCGCCGGATGCTTGCCGGATAGACGATTTCCAGCCAGTGTATGAGGGCACTATACTGACTACAGTTGCCCTGGCATGAACGTGGTTAGGCATGAATGACAAAACAGAACAACGCCCGCTCGGTCGGGACCTGCAACCACTGAAGCGGCTGTTATCTTTCGTGATGCCTTACCAGCGCACGTTGCTGGCCGCAATGTTAACGTTGTTGCTGGCCGCGGCTGCGACATTGAGCCTGCCTGTTGCCGTACGCTACATGATCGACAATGGGTTCGGTGACACTGGTGCGGTCGATCGCTATTTCCTGATTTTGCTGGCACTGGCAATGTTCATGGCGATTACTTCGGCGATTCGTCACTACCTGGTGTCCTGGCTGGGCGAGCGAGTGGTGACCGATTTACGGGCCTCCGTTTATGCACGGGTCGTTCGTCTGGATCC
>JAOTXR010000234.1 GCA_029862285.1 Gammaproteobacteria bacterium | reverse complement strand
TGACGCCCACTCGACGAATTCACGGTCTCGAAGTTCGGGTTCCGTTTCTCGACCATGAATTCGTCGAGTGGGCGTCAGGACTTGGTGACCGATTCAAGATCAGGAACGGCATCGGCAAATTCTTGCTGAAGCGCTCGCTGGAGGGCCGCCTCGACCGGGATCTGCTATATCGTCAAAAAATGGGGTTTTCGGTGCCACTCGCCCAATGGTTGCGTGGTCCTGCACGCGACAAGATGCGCAATAGGCTTAGCAAGCATCGGCTCGGGCAACTGGGGATTTTCGACATGGCCCGGGTAGACGAGTTGCTGTCACAGCACGAAAGTGGCCGGAGTGACCACGCCACAACACTGTGGTCGCTGCTTATGTTTGAGAACACTGTCAGTCGCGTGCTTGAACTCGACTAGAGGGCTGACACCGCTTGGGTATTCTCTATCATCACACAGTGGCGTCCCGAGACGGGCAATCAGTGCATAGCGACGATTTGATTGATGCGCTCAAGGGGCCCGGTGACAGGGCGGCTGCCGTCTTTCCATCTACTCGGAATATTTATGAATCGCTCACCCCGGGCAACCGCCATACCCGGGAGCTGACGCACGAAGCTAATCGGGAGTTGCGGTGATCGTCCTGGACGAAGTCATCGCAACCCTGACCCGTGTGCTGCAGCTCGATGAGGCCAGGCATATCGATGCCAATACTCGTTTGCTGGGTGGCATACCAGAATTCGATTCGCTCGCTGTAGCGTCGGTGGTGATCGGGTTGGAGGAACAATTCGGGCTCGAATTCGATGACGACGATATCAATGCCGAGCTGTTTGAAACCGTAGGCACGCTGGCGGCGTTTGTCGAGCGCCACGCTTCAGGCGACAGCACGCCGGCTCCCCGACCGTCGTTTCTTGCGGCCCGATCTGGCGACCTCTATCTGCTGCGGCACGACTCGGCAAAAACACCATCTCGCTGTGTCGTGTTCTTGCCTCCATTTGCCGAAGAGATGAACCGCGTTCGCGCAATTATTACTGCCACAGCGCATGCTCTCAATAATTCCGGTCTATCGTGCTGTGTTTTCGATTTGCACGGCACCGGTGACAGCGACGGTGATTTTTCTGACGCCAGGTGGGACATCTGGATGTCGAATATTGACGATGTTCTGGCCTACCTGAGACGGCAGGGCTACGCCAAAATTGACATGATTGGGATCCGCCTGGGCGCGTTACTGGCAATTGAATACATCGAGAGCCGGAAACCGGACGTCGATCGACTAATGCTCTGGGATCCTGTGCTCAGCGCCGACCGCCACGTCGATCAGTTCCTACGTACGCGTACCATGGCAGCGATGATGGCGGGGCAGACCGAGACCGTTGAGCAATTGCGCGGCCGGCTGCTGAGCGGTGAGACGGTCGAGGTCGGAGGCTATTCGCTGCACCCTGACCTGGCTACCCAACTTTACCGAAAGCGACCGCCCGGTCCACCCGATTTGCCAAACACGACATTGACCTGGGTCGGTCGCGATGCAAAAGTTGCAGCTGGTGCTCAGACGAGTCGCCTGCAGGTGTCCCAGGTCGTTCAGGCCGACTATGAACCCTATTGGTCCAGTGTAGAACCGGTGTCGGCCGCCGCTCTGGTCCGCGCGACCTGCGAAGTTTTGAAATGAGCCAGCGGCAGGCGGTAGTCTTCGAGAGCCGCGGCGTACCGTTGGTGGGTGTTATGGAAGTCCCGTCTGCGCCACGCGCCACGGCACTTCTGGTCGTGACTGGTGGACCGCAATATCGGGTTGGCAGCCATCGGCAGTTTGCGTTGCTTTGCCGTGCCCTGGCAGCACGTGACTTCGCCGCAATGACCTTTGATTTTCGTGGCAGTGGTGACAGTGGTGGTGCCCGCGCCTCTTTTGAGGACATTGGTCCTGATATACAAGCTGCGGTAAACAAGCTATGCACGACCGTAGCACCGGTCCGTCGAGTGGCAATTCTTGGTTTGTGCGATGCTGCTTCAGCGGCCCTGATGTCGGTCGGCAATGATGCCCGGGTTGCGGGTCTGCTACTGCTCAATCCCTGGGTGCGCACCAAAGGATCGCTCGAGCGTGCTCGTGTCGATGATTACTATCCGGACAAACTCGCCAGCGGCATGTTCTGGAAACGACTACTTAGTGGCAAAGTCAATATTATCAAGTCAATAGGTTCTTTCTTTCAGCAATTGGCGACCGCCCGACAGTCGGGGCCGGCAGCGGTCCAGCCACAGCCTGATTTCTTGCGGCAAATGCTCAACGGTGTCCGCGAATTCAGCGGCGAACTACAAGTAGTGCTGAGTGGACAGGACATGACGGCGCAGGAGTTTCGCGGTCTGCTGGATAGCTCATCCGAGTGGCGGGAGGCGACCAAGAATGTCAGGCAACATGAAATCCCGGCGGCGAACCATACCTTCGCCAGTGCGCAATGGCGGGATGAAGTCAGTTGTCTCTGCGTTGCATTTTTGGATCGTATCGACAGCTCAAACGAGTAACTCCAGAGGTGGCGGGTGACTGAGAAAACCGAGGGGGCTCGCGCTGCACCCATACGCCCCTGATTGGAAGATTGCAATCAGATCTCCCGGCTGAGCGACGGCTAGTTGCATGTTATCTGCGAGTAGATCGAGGGGCGTGCATAGCGGACCGACGACAGTTGCGTACTCTTTCTGGGCTGCTCCGATCCGGTTTGCGACGACTACCGGAAAGTTCTTCCGAATTACCTGACCGAAGTTTCCTGATGCTGCGAGATTGTGATGCAGCCCACCATCAGTCACCAGGAAAACTTTGCCACGTGACACTTTGCGATCGATGACGCGGCAAATGTACACGCCCGCTTCAGCTACGAGGTAACGTCCAAGTTCCAGCGCGACGCGAGCTTCAGGCATGACCTTGCGCACAGCAGGTAAAAGGGTATTGAGATTCTCTGCGATCGGCGCTAATGCCACTGGTTGGTCACCGGGGAAATACGGTACCCCCAGCCCGCCACCGATATTGAGCAGCTGTACGGGTGCCGGTGCGTGTGCTGACAAATCAATAGCGAGCTGACAAGTTAGCCGTTGCGCCTCGCAAATTGCATCGGCATTCAGGTTTTGCGACCCGGCGAAAATATGAAAACCGATAAATTCGACATCCAGGTTCTTCATGTCGGCCAATAGTGCGGGCACACGTTCGCTATCGACGCCAAATTGCTGCGATCCGCCACTCATGCGCATGCCGGATGCGCGAAGCTGAAATGGTGGATTGACCCGTACCGCGACCCGTGGTTTGAGATTATGGTTTTGACCCAGGGCAGCCAACACCCGGAGTTCTCGTTCCGATTCGATATTGACGATTATTCCGGCTTTTAGTGCGGCCTCGAGTTCATCATCACGCTTTCCCGGTCCGGCAAAACTGATTCGTTCCGGGTCGAAACCGGTCCTCAAGACCATTTCCAGCTCGCCGGCCGACGCCACGTCCAGGCCTTCGACCAATTGGCCCGTAAACTCGACCAGTGCCGGCATTGGATTGGCTTTTACAGCATAGTGAAGATCAATTTTGGGCAGCGCCCTGTGTATTTTGTCAATGCGATCTCGAATACACTTGCGGTCGTAGACATAGACGGGTGTCGCGCCGGCTTCTGTTACCCATTCAGTTATGCGACGGGATCCGATCCACAGACAATTCTGACGGACTTCGAATTGAGTAATCGGCGCATGGGTCTCGAATTCAATGGCTGTCATGCGCTCGTACCCTGGAAGAAACTTTCGAATTCAGAAGCAAGATTTTGGCGATCGATCTTGCCGTTCGAGTTGCGAGGCAATTTATTGCGCCAGGCCACGTGGGCTGGAATCATGTAATTCGGCATGATGTCGCGACAGTAATGCAGCAGCGCATCGGAGTCACCATTGCCCGTCTGTGGCACCGCAACCACGACAATCGCGTGGCCGAGTTCCGGATGCGGTACACCCATAGCGATTGCCTCGGGCACTAATCCTGAAGCATAGAGCACTTCTTCGACTTCGTTTGGGCTGACTCGATAACCGGAGGTCTTGATCATTTCGTCGTGCCGCCCGACGAAGTATAGATATCCGTCTTCATCGGTATGCACCGTATCGCCCGACCAAACGGCAATTTCCGGCAGGGTCACACCCTCCGGTTGCAGTGGTGAAGGCCTAAAACGTTCGGCCGTCGTGGCTGCATCGTTCCAGTAACCCATGGCTACGAGCGATCCTCGGTGTACCAGTTCACCGGGCTCGTTCGGTCCGCACAGCCTGCCATCGGCACGAACGACGAGTACCTCCGCGTTGGGGATCGCCTTACCGATGGATGTGGGTCGCTCATCGACTTCGTCCGGATCCAGGTAGGTTGAACGAAAAGCCTCAGTCAGACCGTACATCAGATAGATGCGC
>JAOTXR010000233.1 GCA_029862285.1 Gammaproteobacteria bacterium | reverse complement strand
GCTCGCCTTCAGCGAGATCGATCATGCTTTCACCGAGCGTCTGAAGTTCCAGCATTTCGCGTTTTTTCTGGGTTTTGCTCGGTCGGTGCTGCCCCTTTATTTCATCGCGGTCTTTGTCCATGTCGGGCTATGTGCGATTGTCGCGTCTTGTCGGTGGCTTGCCATCGATACAGAGTTTGAAGAAACCACGCCGCGTCGCCCGGTAATCAAAGCGCTCGCCGGCATGTTCGAGCACGATCCAGTAGCCGTCAACCAGCGCCTGGGTGTATGCCTGGCCCGGTTCCGGGCAACCCAGTGACCCATCGTTAAACACGACCAATTCCGCGCGCTGCACGCCGATGCGATCGGCGCTGGCGCCGGTGCGACCGGCCAGGTCGGCCCGGATTTCTTGCATCAGTGCATCCGGTACGGCGGCTCCGTGCTGAGTCTGCTTTTCTGCGGGCATTGACGTCTCCGGCGGCGAATTATTCTCGGTGTCTGTTATCGGGCAGCCGGTAGCAATCACTAACGGCAGTAGCCACAGCGGGTAAAATGTCCAGGTCTTTTTCATAGCTTCGATTGCCGATCCTGCTGGTGTGTGGATGCGTTAGAATGCCTCCACCCGCAGATTCAGGCAACTTCATTGAACGACCATAGCGTTACGACACTCGACGTCGATCAGGGCGAACTCGAAAACCTGGTACGCCGCGTAGTTGACGAGGCATGCCGCCGTGGCGCAACCCAGGCAGAAGCCGCAGTCAGCTCCGAGGTCGGCCTCAGTGTCAGTGTACGTCTGGGCGATGTGGAGACCCTCGAATATCACAGCGACCGCGGTCTGGGTGTGACCGTCTATTTTGGCAAGAGCAAAGGTTCTGCCAGCAGCGCCGACCTGTCCGATGAAGCACTCGTGCAGACCGTAGATAAAGCCGTCAGCATTGCGCGCTATACCGCCGAGGATCCCTGCGGGGGCCTGGCCGATGCCGAAATGATGGCCGGCGAATTGTTGGATTTGCAGCTGTCTCATCCGTGGCCATTGGCGCCACAACAAGCCATCGAGCTGGCCCTGGAATGCGAGCAGGCGGCGCGCGATGTTGACGAGCGAATTACAAACTCTGAAGGCGCAAGCATTAACAGTCACCAGGGTATTCGCGTATATGCCAACAGTCATGGTTTTGTTGGTGGCTACCCCAGTACCAGTCACAGCATTAGCTGCGCAGTCGTGGCGAGCGATGAAAATGGAATGGAGCGGGACTACTGGTACGACAGTGGACGTTCTCATGCTGACCTGCTCGCGCCAGCCAAAGTCGGACGTATTGCCGGTGAACGCACAGTACGGCGGCTGGGTGCGCGCAAGACTGCAACACAAAGTGCGCCGGTGCTCTTTCCCGCTGAGCTGGCTCGTGGCCTGGTGGGTCACTACATCGCCGGTATCGGTGGCACCGCGCAGTATCGAAAGGCAACTTTCCTGTTGGATATCGCGGGTCAGCAGGTGTTTCCCGAATTCATGGATGTTTCGGAGCGACCACACCTGTTGCGTGCCGCTGGTAGCGCGCCGATGGATAACGAAGGAGTTGCTACCCGCGATCGGGAACTTGTGACCGCGGGTATTGCCCAGGGCTATGTCCTGAACAGCTATTCCGCACGCAAGCTGGGTCTGCAAACTACCGGTAACGCCGGCGGAGTGCACAATCTGCTGGTGAAACCCTCGATCCCCGGGGGACTCAAGGAGTTGGTACAGAAAATGGGCACGGGTCTGCTGGTTGGGGAACTGATGGGGCAGGGGGTCAACGGGGTCACTGGCGACTACTCGCGCGGCGCCGCTGGTTTCTGGATAGAAAACGGTGAGATCAGCCACCCGGTCCACGAGATCACTATTGCCGGCAATCTGCAAAACATGTTCCGGAACATCGTCGCTATTGGTAGCGATATTGATACCCGTGGACGGGTGCGCAGTGGTTCGATACTCATCGAGCAGATGACGATTGCCGGCAACTGAGCCGAGAACAAGCCGCGTTTAGTTTTCGATCAGGTCGCGCAGATTGCGACCGCTCAGGTGTGTGGTTACTGTATTTTCAATGTCAGCGACTATGTCGTCCACGCGTTCGACGGACGATGACTTGAGCACATAGCCTTCGCTGGCGTCATGCCGGATAGCGTCGAGTATCTGACTCAGCCCGATAGTTTCGGTATCTCTTCCGGGCATCAGCACGCCCAGCTCGGTCGTTACAAGTAGATTACGTTTCTCCAGCTGAGCGATGATCTTGGCCAGATCGTCTGCCGGCAAACCCAGGTGACTGGCCAGTGAGTTGGTGGTCCAGTGCGGTTTTTCGCGACGAAATTCACCGCCGACAAAGAACATCAGTGTCAGGGCCACGCGTTCACGCAGCCGGTTGGCCAATTCGATGCGTTTGCGACCTCGCCGCAGGTATTCGGGATGCTGGTAATAGTACGAAACGCGGGCCCCCAGGAGCACGACCAGCCAACTGATATACAGCCAGATCAATGCAAACAGTGGTATTGCAAAACTGGAATAAATCGCCTGGTACTTGGTCGATGCGCCGACGAATGTGGCGAACAGGGCTCCGACGAGACTCCAGGTGAGACCGCCTACCACTCCACCAAAAAACGATGCGCGTACCGTCACCGGCGTGTTTGGAACAAATCCGTAAATAAAGCTGAATGCCAGAATCACCAGCAAATACGGCATGAACTGGCCAAAGAACAGGACCGTGTCGCTGATCGCCGGAATGTCGAGCAACCACTTTGCGACAGCTGTATTCTCGACGGTCCCTTTAAGTCCCAGTGCCGTTGCCATCAATATCGGTGCGATGATAATGACGCTCAGGTATTCGCTTATTCGCCGGCCCAGACTACGGGTACGCTGAACCTGCCACACAAAATTGAATGCCTCTTCGATCTTCTGCACCATCGAGACTACGGTAAAAATCAGTAGTGCCAGACCGACCGATCCGAGCGCAACACCACGGGTATTATCGACAAACTGAATTACCTGATCGGTGAGTTTTACGCCGTGCGGGCCCAGCGGCAGCAGAAATGTATAGAGGATTGGCTGGACTTGTTTATGAAAGTCGAACGCCTTCAAAACGGAAAAACTGAATGCAATGAGCGGGACGATTGCAAGCAAGGTCGTATACACCAGGCTCATCGCCCGCAGTGTCAGCTCGCCACGGGCCGCATCGCGGATCAACGCATAGGGAAATCGAGCTGCGCGAGTTGCCATTCGCAGCAATAGTGGCGCATTTTCAACACGCGGATTCCACAGTGCTTCCTCGATACGTTGGCGAATAATATCCAGCATGGACAATGCTCAGTGACAGTAATGCCAGACAGTATAACGTCCGGTCTGGCTCAGGCGTGATTACTGAAGGTGTCTGTTCTGAATATTGTCCTGGCCTGCGGGAACTGGCACACGAATCTGCTGCCCGCCCCGGGCTGGCTGTGAATAAGTAGCGTGCCCTCGTGTCGCTTCATTACATGCTTGACTATTGCCAGACCCAGACCAGTGCCTCCGGAACTACGTGATCGAGACGGATCGATGCGATAGAAACGCTCGGTAAGACGCGGAATCTTGTCTTTGTCTATTCCCGGGCCGTCATCCGCGACCGTAAAGGCCGGTCCGTCTGGTTCGTTTTCCCAGCGCAGGATTATGCGTGTACCGGCAGGATTGTGACGTATCGCATTCATAAGAAGGTTGCCAAACGCGCTACGCAACTCGGTTTCATCCCCGCTCAGGAACAGTTGATCATCAATATCGAGTTCAATCTGCTGCCAGCCAGCATCGTCGATCGCCCGCGCTTCCTCGGCCAACTTATTCAGCAGCGCGGCAATATCGAGCCGTTTCTCGCGGAGTGGTTTTTCGGCCGTCTCCAAATGGGATAGCAGCGTTAGATCGTCGATCATCTGGCCCATCCGTTGCGCTTGTTGCTCCATCAGCCGCAACGACGCCGACCATTCTGCATCACCCTCCAGATATTCGGTCAATGGATCGAGATATCCGGCAATTACGGTGAGCGGTGTACGTAGTTCGTGTGACACATTGGCGATGAAGTCCCGGCGCGCCGCATCCAGATGGTGAACGCGTGTGATATCGCTGCCGACCACCAGCAGCTGATGTTTCTTTTTGCCAAATGGCATGATGCGGATGCTGATTACACGGCTCCTGTCGTGTGGCGGGCTAAACACCAGCGGCTGGTCGAACTGGCCGTCGGCCAGGTATCGATCGAGGCGGGGATCCGGCAGGAGTGTCTGCAGCGTCTGGTTGCCGAGTTTTTCGAAGGCCTGGCCAAAAAGCAGTTTTTCGGCACTGGGGTTGCACCAGCGCACGTTACGCGATCGCGATACGACGGCCAGTGCGTCGGGGAAAACGGTCGCCGCCTCGCGAAACCGCGCGTCGAAGCGCGACAGCGCCTTGCGTGCCTTGCGCTC
>JAOTXR010000232.1 GCA_029862285.1 Gammaproteobacteria bacterium | reverse complement strand
CGACTTTAACGGTGTCGTGGAACATGTGAATTACGACAAGAATCGCTTGCGTGTTGCGGTTCAGATTCTGGGCCGGTCGACGCCGGTCGAGCTCGACTTCGGACAAGTCGAAAAAGCTTAGAAATCAGGGACAGCCCCACCTGGGACTGTCACGAATTATTTGGGAAATTGGGGTCTGTCCCTGGTTTTCAGATACAGGGGAGCCGCGAGGCGTTTGCACCCACAGGAGATAGGCAGTGGCAAAAAAGATTCAGAGCTATATCAAGCTCCAGATCCCGGCCGGGCAAGCAAACCCGAGTCCGCCGGTTGGTCCGGCGCTCGGCCAGCACGGCGTGAACATCATGGAATTCTGCAAGGCGTTTAATGCGCATACCCAGAGTATGGAGCAGGGCATGCCGATTCCAGTTGTAATCAGTGTTTATACGGATCGCAGCTTCACATTTATTACGAAGACACCACCGGCAGCGGTACTGCTGCGAAAGGCCGTGGGTATTCCCAAGGGTAGTGGTGAGCCAAACACTAACAAGGTTGGCACAGTAACCCGCGCACAACTCGAGGAGATCGCGACGATCAAAATGGCTGACCTCAACGCGGCCGATATGGATGCGGCGGTGCGGATCATCGCCGGCAGCGCCCGCAGCATGGGCCTCGATGTGGAGGGTCAGTAAGCATGGCCAGGATCCAGAAACGTTTAAAGGGCGCTGTCGAAAAGATCAACCGCGAAAAAGCCTATTCAGTTGATGAGGCGTTGTCGCTGGTTAAGGAATTTGCCTCGGCAAAATTCCTCGAGTCGGTTGATGTGTCGGTCAACCTCGGAGTAGACGCGCGCAAGTCCGACCAGGTAGTGCGTGGTTCTACCGTACTCCCGCACGGCACCGGCAAAGATGTGCGAGTGGCCGTGTTTGCCCAGGGTGACAATGCCGACAAGGCGAAGGCCGCCGGGGCCGATATAGTCGGCTTCGAGGACCTCGCTGACACGGTCAAGAAAGGCGAAATGAATTTTGATGTGGTAATTGCCACACCGGATGCAATGCGGGTAGTCGGCCAGCTGGGTCGGGTACTTGGCCCGCGTGGTCTGATGCCGAATCCGAAGGTAGGCACCGTTACGCCGGATGTGGAAGCGGCAGTAAAAAACGCCAAGGCCGGTCAGGTGCGTTATCGCACTGACAAGGCAGGAATCATTCATTGCTCGATCGGCAAGGCTAATTTTGAAAACGCCGCGCTGACAGAAAATCTTCGTGCGCTACTGGCCGACCTGGAAAAAGCCAAGCCTGCTGCCGCGAAGGGTATTTTTATGAAGCGGGTCACCTTGTCTTCGACTATGGGACCCGGAGTGATGGTGGATCAGGGGAGCATTAGCGCGTGATACCACATAAAGGATGGCGGGCGCGGGACTTTGGTCCTGTGCCCAGTCTGAGACCGCAGGCGTCCAGGCCCAGGTAGGGTCGGGACTTAATCGCGAAAGCCTGCGCAGACGGTTTGCCCGTGGCTTGGTCACGGTTACCGTCGTTTTGGTGGACGACACTTCGGTGTTCGTCTGTGAACAGGTAGACCGGAGGCCAGGAGGATATATATGCCGCTGAACCTCGAACAGAAGAAGGCTTTGGTAGCCGAAGTGAACGAGGTTGCGAGCGCGGCGCATTCTGCCGTTGCAGCCGAGTACAGCGGACTGACCGTAGAACAGATGACTCAGTTGCGTGCGAATGCACGCAATGAGAGCGTCTACGTGAAGGTCGTGAAGAACACATTGGCTAAGCGGGCCGTAGAAGGAACCGATTTCGAATGCCTGACATCGGCGTTGACGGGGCCACTGCTTTTGGCGTTTTCCCGGGAAGACCCGGGTGCTGCCGCTCGTGTCGTAAAGGCTTTTGCCAAAGACAATGAAAAGCTGGTGACCACGGCTGTTGCAGTAAGCGGGGAGCTGTATCCCGCAACAGATCTGCAGAGGCTTGCCTCATTGCCAACGCTGGACCAGGCGCGTGGAATGTTGCTTGGATTGCTCAATGCACCTCTGACGCAGTTCGTGCGCACGATAGCCGAGCCGGCTTCGATGCTCGCACGGGTGCTGGCAGCGAAGGGCGATGAGCAACCATCCGCCTAGCAGTTATCGGAATCACGGGTAAATAGATTTTTTTCAGGAGATAGTTAAATGGCTCTTTCAAACGAAGATCTGATCAAAGAACTGAGCGCCAAACCGATCATGGAAGTGGTCGAGCTGGTAAAAGCACTCGAAGAGGAGTGGGGCGTTTCGGCTGCCGCTCCGGTGGCGGTTGCTGCTGCTGCGCCTGCCGATGGCGGTGCTGCTGCAGAAGAGCAAACTGAGTTCAACGTTGTCATGACCAGTTTCGGTGGCAACAAGGTTGCCGTCATCAAAGCGGTTCGTGCTATCACGGGTCTGGGCCTCAAAGAGGCTAAGGACACAGTGGAAGGAGTTCCGGCGACCATCAAGGAAGGCGTGAGCAAAGACGAATCCGAAGAGCTGAAGAAACAGCTCGAAGAAGCCGGCGCCAGCGTAGAAGTTAAATAAAGTTGCCAGTGCAACTTTAAGCGGAGCCCGGCTGGCGACTCGTGTTGCTGGCCCGGGTTCCCCTGTATCTACATTTTGCCCGCGAGCGGGCACGTAAAAACGAGGTTGAGTCCCGATGCCTTATACCTTCACAGAGAAGAAGCGGATCCGGAAGAATTTCGGCAAGAGTCCCAGTATTTTGGACGTGCCGTATTTGTTGTCGATCCAGCTCGATTCTTACGCGAAGTTTCTCCAGGCCGATGCCGATCCGGAAGCGCGCCTCGAACAGGGCCTGCATGCGGCCTTTAAGACGGTCTTTCCCATCGTTAGCTATTCGGGTAATGCACAGCTCGAATACGTCAGCTATCGTCTCGGCGAACCGGTATTCGACGTCAAAGAGTGCCAGCTTCGGGGGCTGACTTATGCAGCGCCGTTGCGGGTCAAGGTGCGTTTGGTCATTTTCGATAAGGAGAGTGACAAGAAAACACCCAAAGACGTGAAGGAACAGGAGGTCTATCTCGGCGAAATGCCGCTGATGACCACCAACGGCACCTTTGTAATCAATGGAACCGAACGGGTAATTGTCTCCCAGCTGCACCGTTCGCCTGGTGTATTCTTTGATCACGACAAAGGCAAGACACACTCTTCGGGTAAGCTTCTTTTCTCAGCCCGGGTAATTCCCTATCGTGGTTCCTGGCTCGACTTCGAATTCGATCCCAAAGATAACCTGTTTGCGCGTATCGACCGGCGTCGCAAGTTGCCGGTCACGATTATCCTGCGTGCTTTGGGCTACAACGACGAGCAGATGCTCGATATGTTTTTCGAGAAGAACGTGTTCAAGTTCACCAAGAACACGATCAAGCTGCAGCTCGTGCCGAAAAGGTTGCGTGGCGAATCGGCCACTTTCGATATCAAGTTGCGCGGCAAGACCCTGGTGGAAAGCGGCCGCCGCATTACGGCGCGTCATATCCGCGAGCTTGAGCAGGCGCATATCAAAACCATGGAGGTGCCACCGGAGTACTTGCTTGGCAGGGCGCTCGCGCATGATGTTGTTGACGAGGACAGCGGTGAGCTGCTGGCCAGTGCCAATTCCGAGATCACCCAGGAGATAATGGACAAAATTCTGGAAGTGGGCATAAAAGAACTGCGGACCCTGTTCATCAATGATTACGATAACGGGCCGTATATATCGACGACATTGCGGATTGATCCCTCACGCACCAGGCTCGAGGCACTGGTTGAGATTTATCGCATGATGCGTCCCGGCGAGCCGCCAACCAAGGATGCTGCCGACAACTTGTTTAAGAATTTGTTCTTCAATCCCGAGCGGTACGACTTATCGCCGGTTGGCCGAATGAAATTCAATCGCCGTGTGGGTCGTGACGAGATTACCGGCGATGGGGTGTTGACTGCCGAAGACATCGTCGAGGTGCTGCGAACGCTGATCGATATTCGCAATGGCAACGGTACTGTCGATGACATCGATCATCTCGGTAATCGGCGCGTACGTAGTGTCGGCGAAATGGCCGAGAATGCATTTCGCATCGGGCTGGTGCGTGTTGAGCGTGCCGTCAAGGAACGGCTCACGCTGGCTGAGTCCGAGGGGCTAATGCCACAAGAAATGATCAACGCCAAGCCGGTGGCGGCTGCGGTCAAGGAGTTTTTTGGATCCAGCCAGCTGTCGCAGTTTATGGATCAGAACAACCCACTCTCGGAAGTTACCCATAAGCGCCGTGTTTCGGCGCTCGGCCCGGGTGGTCTGACACGCGAGCGCGCCGGTTTTGAGGTTCGCGATGTGCACCCGACGCACTACGGTCGCGTTTGTCCGATCGAAACACCTGAAGGCCCGAATATTGGCCTGATCAACTCGCTGGCCGTGTATGCCCGGACCAATGAATATGGGTTCCTGGAAACGCCTTACCGCAAAGTTAACAAAGGCAAGGTA
>JAOTXR010000005.1 GCA_029862285.1 Gammaproteobacteria bacterium | reverse complement strand
GTTTCCGTTGATGGTGAGGGCGAGCGATTCCGAGGAAATCGGTCTGGTTCGCACTGTACTTGGTATCGACGAGGGGCAGAAGTCCATGACTTTTGCCGGCGATCTGCCGCAAGGACACAAGGCGCAGTTGATGCGCGCTAACTTTGAGCGGCTCATCGACGGCGCCGGAGAAGCAGCACGTATTGCCGGTGCCCGCGGTCTGACCGGCCGTAAGCTTGCGGTGTTGATTAGCTGTGTCGGACGCAAGATGGTATTGGGGCAGCGTACTGCCGAGGAAGTAGAGGCGGTTGCCGAGTTGCTTGGCAATCAGGTTGCCCAGCTGGGCTACTACTCGTATGGAGAGATTTCACCACATGTGCGCCTGGGTAGCTGCGAACTGCACAACCAGACCATGACAATCACCGTACTCTCCGAAAATAGCGACTAAGCAAAAGTTTTAGCCGTGAATGAGGTTCTTGCTCGTCAGCTGCGCAAGGCGGCGCAAAAGAGTCGCGATGGGCAGCCAGACCTGGATGAACTCTGTGAACTGGTATCCGAGCACTATGAAGCCATAGAGCGGGAGCGCCGGTTGACCGATCGTGCACTGCGTCTCATGACAGCAGAGCTGCAGGATCTCAATCGTCGTACCCTGGAACAGGGCGAAGGGCGGGTCCGCGCAATCATGGAAAACATGGCCGATCCCTTGTTCTCCATCGACGAGGCAGGGCTTATCGAGCACTGCAATCCTGCTGCGGAAGCGCTGTTCGGTCATCCAGCAAAAGTACTGATTGGTCGTCCGGTTTCGGTGATCATTCCTTCTGTTAGCCAGGGCCCTGTCATCGAGTTTCTGGAGCGGTTAACAGACAGAACGGATCGAAAGGACCCCGTAACTGACCTACTGGCGCGTCGCAGCGATGGGCAGATGTTCCCCATCGATGCTACCGCCAGTGAGACGATGCTGGAAGAACGTCGGTTGTTCATGCTGAGTATCCGCGACGTCACGGCACGCAAGAACAAAGAAAACGTACTGCGGGAGAGCGAAGCTCGTTATCGCATGTTAGTCGAGCACGCACCGGACGCTATTATCGTCATCGACGCCGACACGCGAGCAGTTATTGACGTCAATGAAAACGCTGTTCGCTTGTTTGGTTACGCAAGAAGTGAATTTGTCGGCCTGCCCCACGCCGAGCTCAGTCCCGACAGTCAGCCAGACGGTGGAAAGTCAGAACTTGCAGCACTGGCCTACTTTGCTCGCACGATATCCGGAGAAGTGCCGACATTCGAATGGCAATGCCAAGACAGAGATGGTCATCAATTTCCGGCCGAGGTCAGTTTCGTGCGTTTTCCAAGCACGGAAAGAAATCTAATTCGGGCCAGTATTGTCGATATCTCGACGCGCAAGGAGAATGAGAAGCGGTTGCTCTATAGCGCCGAATTCGAGCGCTTTCTCAGCGAGCTATGTGCCAACCTGATCGAGGTCGGACTCGACGACATTGACAGGTCAATCGTTGGTGCAATGGAACGGATCTGCCAATTCCGCGAAGTGAGCCGGGGTTGCGTCTACCAGTTCTCGACAAACTCTGCGGATCGGCCGGATCTCGTCGAGTGCACCCACGAGTGGGGCGGTCTGGCGCACGGATCCCGGCCGGAGCGATTGCTGCTGGATACGGAACTGCCATGGTTGGCAGCAAACATCCGCCAGGTACGTGTGTTTCATGTTGCCGATACTGCAGAATTGCCGCCTGAGGCATGGCGCGAAAGGAAGCGTTGTCAGGATCAGGGGATCGGCTCATTCGCAGTGGTTCCAATGCTTGCTGATAGTGCGTTGGTAGGTTTTTTGCTGTTTGAATCGGCCCAGGCTACCGAGCCATGGCCACAGCAGGTGCTGGACCGGCTGCGTTTGGTTGGCGATATCTTCGTGTCCCAGTTGCAACATGGGCGCGCGGCCGATGAGCAGGAGCGGCTCAGGGCAGTGCTTGAGGCAACACCGGACATAGTCGTCATGAGCGATCGCTCGGGTGCCATCATGTATGTCAACAAGAGTGGCCGCGAACAGCTCAATATTGCGAGCGACCAGAATCTTGCAGGTATGTATCTGGCCGATTTCTGCTCTAAAGCTGACGCTCTTTTCGTTCGCGAAAAGGGGTTACAAAAGGCGGTCGAGAACGGGACCTGGAAGAGTACGTTGCAACTCGAAAACGGCAGAGGAGAAGTCTTTCCAGTCTCGCAGATTACGATTGCGCATCGCAATGACCAGGGAGCTGTTGATTACTTTTCCACAGTCGCACGCGATGTGTCATATCAGCAGGCGGCTGCGGCGACGTTGCGAAGTAAGGAAGAACAGTTACGGCTGGCCCTGGCGGCGGCTCGCATGGGAACGTGGACCTGGTATATCGAATCGAACAGGGTCGAGTGGTCTGATCGGGTCGCCGACCTGTTTGGTGTGCAGCCAGATGAGTTTCAGGGCACTTTTGAGGCCTACTTCGGTTATTTGCACCCCGATGATCGGGAGCTGGTCGAGCAGGCAATCTCCCGGGCACTGGCGGGTGGCGAGGAACATTACGCTGTCGAGCATAGAATTTTGCTGCCGGATGGTAGCGTCCGATGGATCGAGGGCAAGGGCAAGATACATCGGGATACCGATAACCGGCCGGTCAAGATGATGGGCACGGTGACTGACATCTCGGCGCGTAAAGGCGCTGAGAAACAAATATTTCAGGAAAAAGAACGTGCCCAGGTAACCCTGCAATCCATCGGCGATGCCGTTATTACAACTGACGAGCATGGACTCGTTGAATACCTTAATCCAATTGCCGAGCAACGACTTGCGGTTTCGTCGGACTCTGTCGTCGGCAAACTAATTGACGACATCTTGTCGCTCATCTGCGATGACAGCGGTACACGGATAGATAATCCAGTGCTGCAATGCCTGCGCGAGGGTCGCACAGTGGAGGGTAAGAGCGGGACAATACTGAGTAGTGGTTCGGGCGAGGAATTTGCGATCCAGTTTTCCGCGGCGCCCATACGTAGTCGTGATGGCCATGTCATTGGCTCGGTCATGGTGTTCCATGACGTAAGTCAGGAGCGCAGCCTCTATCAGCGCATGTCTTACCAGGCCGCACACGATGCATTGACCGGATTGGTCAATAGACGCGAACTGGAGAATCGACTTACCGAGGCAATTCAAAGTGTCTGGCAGGACGAACAACTCGAGCATTGCCTGCTGTATATCGATCTTGATCAGTTCAAAGTCGTCAACGACACCTGTGGGCATACTGCAGGAGACGAGCTGCTCAAGAGGGTAACAAAGCTGCTGAAAGAGCAGATTCGATCTACAGACTGTCTGGCACGACTGGGCGGCGATGAATTCTGCCTGTTGCTAATGGATTGTCAGCGGCAAAGGGCGGAGAAAATTGCCGAGAAAATTCGCGCGACTATAAACGATTTTCGGTTTATCTGGCAGGATCGCACATTCAGCGTCAGTGCGAGCATCGGCCTCGTGCGCATCGATGCACGTAGTGAAAGTATATCCAGCATTCTCAGCGCTGCCGATGTTGCCTGTTATGCAGCGAAGGATGCCGGTCGCAATCGCCTGAGTGTATACAGTGCCGAAGCGGCGCCTTCGCAACACAAGCAAATGCAATGGGTGTCGAGAATCATGCAGGCTTGTGAAGATGATCGTTTGACGCTGTTTTATCATCCGATAATTCCGCTTGACGATTCGGATAAGAGCCGCCACTTTGAGCTACTGCTGCGCATGCGTGACCCCTATGGCAAGCTGGTGCCACCAAACTCCTTCATTCCGGCTGCCGAGCGATACAATCTAATGTCGGTGATCGACCGATGGGTTGTGCATCATGCACTGAGAAATCTGGTGCAAGATCGAAAGTTGGGGCCGGACGATGCCTATACGTTATCAATCAACCTTTCCGGCTCGTCGTTGAGCGATCCGCACTTTCTCAGCATGCTGCGTGCCGAACTGGAACAAGCGGTATACGAAGAAGGCGCGATTTGTTTTGAGATAACCGAAACTGCCGCGATCTCGAATCTCGATGAGGTCGTGCATTTCATGCATGAAATCCGCAAGCTCGGTTGCCAGTTTTCTCTGGACGATTTTGGCAGCGGCTTGTCATCGTTTGCCTACCTCAAGGATCTTCCGGTTGATTTTCTAAAAATTGATCGCCATTTCGTCAAGAACATAGCCAACGATGTTGTCGATCACAGCATGGTCGCCGCAGTCAACCAGGTCGGCCACGTTATGGGCCTTAAAACAATAGCAGAAGGGATCGAGAACGAAGCTGTGCTGGAAAAGGTCCGGGCCGCCGGCGTCGACTACGCGCAGGGCTATCTGTTTGCAGAACCTGAGGAAGCAGTTGGTCGGGAAGTGTTTGCGCCGCGTCAGACGGCCACCATCATCGAGTTCAAAGCCGAAGCAGGCTAACGCCGGGAATCGGTGCTGACGCGCCTCGTTGCGGGTCTTGTGGATTGACGGTCGGATGAAACACGGGCCGGGCGTCGGCTGATGGTCGGTGACGATTGTTGCACCGGCGAGACGGCAGGCGACGGGTTGCTCGGGGCCCTCGGTCGGCCGGTCCTGAGTGAGGCATGCCGATAGATGTAACCGGTGGCAGTGTCGTAGTAGAGCGGTTGGCCGACAGAGGAGACACCGGCCGCCTGATAGGCGCGGTTCAAGGTGTCGCGATCGACCATGATCACCACATGTTCATCCAGGCCTTCGGGGACTTGATCCGAGTCGACCATCAACACCGGTGCCGCCCGGCGTATGTCCGGCAAGTAGTAGGAAAAATCCTCGGAAGGGGTATGAGCGCAGGCGGCGAGTCCTGTCGCGACTGCGGCCAGTAGCATTCGAGCAGAAGACATGGAGAACGTGTTGGCTACCTCTAGGAATCCCGCCAGATGACTACGCGACCGGCATGAGATGTCGCCAAAAAAGACCCTCTTGCCGCCTGCGCCTACCCTTCGACTACTCTACTAGGGGACGGTTCATTCGGCCAGCGTTAATAAATGTAAGGCTTTTGTTATATTACATATTATTTTTGCGACATACCTAAAACTATATAAAAAACAGTTAGTTAATTAAACCACTTCAGAGTGTGACGCGGATCACATCGCCCCCCTACAGCAGGTCCTAAGCTGCGCCCACAAAGTTGGGAGATTCTTCCCATCCAGTGATACCCGGCTTTTTAACAGGGGAAAGCCGGTCCGAGGGGTTCAATTGGAAAAATTATCCAGCCCGGTCTCCGACCGGGTCAGGGAGCATCAGCAGCCGGCAGATATTGCGCGGCTCGAGGCCGAGAACGCCCGGCTGAACGCGATCCTCGCGCGGGCGCAGCTGGGCCTGGCGGCCATCGGCGATGCGGTCATCGGCACAAATGCCTGCGGCCACATCGACTATCTCAACGCCGCGGCCGAAAGCATGTGCGGTTTTTCCTCGGATAAGTTGCAGGGGCTGCCGGCCAGGTCTGTGTTTGCTTTTCGCAGTGCCGAGACCAATGCGCGGCTCGCTAATCCTTTGGAGCGATGCCTGAGCCATGGCCGTCCGGTAGCCCGGGTCGGCCGAAGTGTGCTGGTGGCCCGCGGCGGCCGAGGCAAGCTGGTGCAGGAAACAGCCACACCTGTGTGCGACTCGCAGGGCCACCTCACCGGCGCGGTTCTGGTGCTGCGGGATTTGAGTGTACAGAACCAGTTGAGCGAACGATTGTCGTGGCAGCATCGACACGATCCCTTGACCGGTCTGGTCAATCGTGAGGAATTCGAGCGACGACTTGGTCGTGAGATCTCGTTGCTGGGACGCCGTGAGGTTACACGGCATTCGTTGCTTTGCCTGGATCTGGATCGTTTTCGTGTAGTCAATGATACTGCCGGGCATGCGGCAGGTGATCGTGCATTACTGGAGGTCGCCCGCCTGATCCAGGAACAGATTCGTTCCAGCGATGTCGCCGCACGCCTCGGTGGCGATGAATTTGCCATTCTGCTGATGGACTGCGAGACAGTCGATGCGGTCCGTGTCGCGCAACAGATAGGTAGCGTCTTGGAGGCGCACCGTTTCAAGTGGCGTGACTGCAGGTTCAGTCATACAGCCAGTATTGGTGTAGTTAGCGTGGCGGCAAACCTGACGCCAGGTAAACTCCTGGCGGCAGGAGACGTTGCTTGCTACAACGCAAAGGAAACCGGCCGCAATACGGTGAGTTTCTGTCCACATAATGAGTCAACGGCCGGTTTTCGAAATATGCAATGGGTTAGCGATATCGGCCAGGCTTGTGACGAAGGGCGTTTTCAACTGCATTGTCAGCCCATCGTTGCGATTACTGATGAATCCGGAGTTCAGCCACACTTCGAATTGTTACTGCGAATAAATGACCACGATGGCAAGGTAATTCCAGCAAAAGACTTTTTGCCGGCTGCTGAACGATTCAATATGATGCCGACAATCGATCGTTGGGTATTGCGACATGCCCTGAGCAAACTGGTATGCCTGGCTGACGATGCAAACGAGGCGGCCTACATGTTGTCTGTCAATCTCTCGGGCGCGTCCCTGAGCGATACCAGCTTTTTGGAATTTGCCAGATCCGAACTTGAGCGGACACGAGTTGCAGCAGGCGCATTGTGCTTCGAAATTACCGAGACTGCGGCTATAGATAATATCGCTATCGTAGCCAGATTTATTCGTGAAATGCGGCAGGCTGGCTGCAAGTTTTCGCTTGACGATTTTGGCAGCGGGTTATCTTCCTTCGCCTATCTAAAGGAGCTGCCGGTGGACTTCCTGAAAATTGACGGTCGCTTCATACGCAATGTCCATGAGGATGCCGTCGACTACACGATGGTTCGCGCAATCGGCAATATCGGATCAGCAATAGGCGTGAAAACGGTTGCCGAGCGCGTGGAATGTGGCGAGACACTATCGCGCCTGAAGGCGCTCGGTATTGACTATGCCCAGGGATTCTATTTCTCGCGACCGGTGCCGGTGCGGGATCGATCATGCATTGCCCGGCTGGCCATGGCTGCGGAGCAGAGCATGCAAGCCGTCTGATGCGGTTGCAATAAACCTGAATTTCCCCGATTCTGAACGCTCTGCGCTGGTATTTTGGGGATAATCAGTGGCACTAAAAGAACCGCCGTTTACCATCGGAATCGAGGAGGAATATCTTCTCGTCGATCAACAGACGCGCGACCTTGCGACAGATCCGCCGGCGGAACTCATGCAGGAGTGTGAGGACCGGCTCTCCGGTCAGGTCGCTCCCGAGTTTTTGCGCGCTCAAATCGAGATCGGTACACGAGTTTGCTCCACAATTGCTGAGGCCCGCACAGATTTGACGCGGCTGCGTCGCACGATCGCCGATGTCGCAAACCAATACGGCCTGGCACCTATTGCGGCGTCGACCCATCCCTTCGCTCGCTGGCACGAACAGAAGTACACGGACAAGGACAGGTACCGTGACCTCAATCGAGATATGCAGGCTTCCGCACGTCGCCTGCTCATCTGCGGTATGCATGTGCACATGGGCATTGACGACGACGATTTGCGAGTCGACATGCTCGATCAACTTGCTTACTTTCTTCCGCATCTGCTTGCTTTGAGTTGTTCCTCACCATTTTGGGCTGGCGAGAACACCGGTCTGCAGTCTTACAGATTAACTGTGTTCGATGGGCTCCCGCGTACCCGTTTACCCGCATACTTCACGAGCTACGCGGAATACCAGCGTCACGTGCAAATCCTGATCGATGCCGGTCTGCTGCAGGATGCTTCCAAGATCTGGTGGGACCTGCGTCCCAGCAGTCGCTACCCGACCGTGGAGATGCGCATAACAGATGTCTGTACTCGCGCAGATGATTCGATTACGGTGGCGGCGCTGACAGTTTGTCTGGCGCGTATGCTGTTCCGCTTACGGGCCAAGAATCAGCGCTGGCGGGTATACAAGAAAATGCTCTTACAGGAGAATCGGTGGCGTGCCATGCGTTACGGGTGCGACGAAGGTCTGGTCGATTTTGGCAAGGCACAAGTGATTCCCTACGAAGAGTTGCTCGATGAGTTGCTCGACATGACCCGCGAGGACGCCGAGTTCTTTGATTGTGTCGATGCCGTCAATGGGGCGCGTGAGATTGTCAAGCGCGGCAACAGCGCGCGCCAGCAGGTCCAGGTCTATGAGCGTTCGATTGCGGCTGGCAAGAGCCGCGAAGAAGCCTTGCGTGATGTCGTCGACCTTTTGATCAAAGAAACCCGCCACGCCCTGTGATTGATCTGTGACCGGTAATCAGCGCCCCAATGCGGGCGATCGCGACTATAGCCAACTGCGTGGTGACCTGGATCGTCGTCTTTGCGTTGCGCCAATGATGGACTGGACCGATCGGCATTGTCGCTACCTGCTGAGGTTAATTGCACCCCATGCGCTGCTCTACACTGAGATGATCGTCGCCGCCGCGATCGAACATGGTGATACTGCCAGATTGCTCGAATTTCACGAGCATGAACACCCGCTGGCCCTTCAGGTCGGTGGCAGCGATCCGCGCCAGCTCGCAGTCGCTGCTCGGGCCGGACTGCGGGCCGGTTACGACGAAATCAATCTCAACGTCGGTTGTCCGAGCGGCAGGGTTCAGGCAGGTAAGTTCGGTGTCTGCCTGATGCGTGAACCGCAACTGGTCGCAGATTGTGTCCGCGCCATGCGTGATGCTGTCGATCTGCCGATTACCGTGAAAACCCGGATTGGAGTCGATGACGATGACAGTTTCGAGTTTCTGCTGGACTTTGCCACGGCAGTTACGGCTGGCGGATGTGATGCGCTTGTGGTACATGCCCGCAAGGCCTGGCTGCAGGGACTTAGTCCAAAAGAAAACCGCGACGTTCCACCGCTGGACTATGGTATCGTGCTTCGCCTTCGGCAAAATCTGGGTGAGATTCCAATCGTCGTAAACGGCGGCATCGGCGACATTGGCATTTTCACCGAGCGACTCAGGGAGTTCGATGGCGTTATGGTTGGCCGCGCCGCCTACCAGACGCCCATGGTCCTGGCTGAGATGGAGCGGGTTGTTTATCCGGGTTCCGGTTTGGTCAATCGCGAACAGGTCGTTGAGGCGTATCTGCCCTATGTGGCGTCGCAGTTGGCACGCGGAGTGCGTCTGCATAATATGACGCGCCACATGTTGGGGTTATTTCAGGGTTATCCTGGCGCGCGACACTGGCGCCGGCATCTTAGTCAGGCGTCGAGCTGCCCGGATGCCGGTATCGAATTTGTTGAATCAGCACTGGCCCATGTGACCAGTGCTGCATGAGGGAGACATGGGCAAGAAAGAACGCAGGCAAAAGCACAAGCACAAAGATAAGAAGGACAAGCACAGCAAGTTCACCGCCAAAACCGCCGACAAACACCTGCTGTATGAAGAATCGGTGCAAAACGTCGAGGAGGAAATCAAGTTTCTCGACCGTGCGTATCGCGATCTTCGCGGACGCCCGGCTGTGACTTTGCGTGAGGACTTTGCCGGTACGACCGCTGCGGCCTGCGAGTGGGTACGGACGGCTGACAATCGGCAGGCCTGGGCCGTGGATTTCGAGCCGGAAGTTTTGAAATGGGGTCGCGAGCGGCACGTGAAGAGCCTGACCGTGGAACAACAGCAGCGCATCGAGCAAATCGAGGGCAATGTGCTGAACACCAATACGCCTCTGGCCGACATGATCGTCGGGTTTAATTTCAGCTACTTTGTATTCAAGACCCGCGATAAACTACGCGAATATTTCGAACAGGCGCGCCGTAATCTACAGTCGGATGGACTATTCCTGATTGACTGCTTCGGCGGTTCTGAGGCGCTCGAGGAGTGCGAGGAAGAAACCGAGCAGGACGACTTCACCTATGTATGGGACCAGGATTCTTTCGACCCGATCAGCGCTCATTTGATGTGTCATATTCATTTTCACTTTCCGGACGGTTCGAAAATGCGTAAGGCATTTTCCTACGACTGGAGAATGTGGACTCTGCCGGAGCTGCGCGAATTACTGCATGAAGCCGGCTTCAGGAAATCCACAGTGTACTGGGAAGGTACTGACGAAGACGGCGAGGGCAATGACGAATACACACCAGTAGAGCGTGGCGACGCCGATCCGGCGTGGATTGCCTATGTAGTGGCGGAGCGTTAGAGTTACCCGGTGGTCTTGGTGTGTGGAATTTTTTGGTTATACTCTGGCAATCTGAGTTTGTTTTTCGGCGATGACAGATCAGACTGAACTAGCAATACTATTTGCTGATGTCGTAGGTAGCACCAAGCTCTATGAGCTGATGGGCGATATGAAGGCGCGGGAGACCGTTGCGCGCTGTCTCGATGCTATGACCCGTGCGACCGAGAGACACCAGGGCACAGTAATAAAAACCATGGGCGATGAAGTCATGGCCACGTTCCCGGGTGTGGATGAAGCTGTAGAAGCAGCTGCCCAGATGCAGAAGTTCATTAGCGACGAAGTGGATGCCGATGACGTGCCGGTGGCGATTCGGGTGGGTTTTCATTTTGGCCCGGTAATGGAAGAGGCCGGAGACATATTCGGTGGTGCGGTGCATATTGCCAATCGCATGAGCAACCAGGCGAAGGCGGCACAGATCGTCACCAGCGGTACAACGGTCGGAAAAATGTCGCCGGAGTGGCAGGCTTCAACACGCCAAATTGATCTCGCGCCGTTAAAGGGTACCACCGATGAAATCGCACTATACGAGGTGCTTTGGCAGCAGGGTGAGAACACCCGCATGTTGCCGACAATCGACTGGTCCGAGGCAACCGGCGTGCGCAATCAGCGTCTGCGCTTACGTTACCGGGGCCAGGAAATCGTAGTAAGCGAACAATACCCGAACGTCTCAATCGGCAGATCCGAGGACAGTGACCTGGTGGTCAAGGACACACTGATCTCGAGATTGCATGCACGCATCGAGTTTAGTCGTGGAAAATTCATGCTGATAGATGAAAGCACCAATGGTACTTGCGTCCTGCTTGCCAGTGGCGAAGAACATTTTGTGCGGCGTGACAGCGTGCAAATAAAGGGCGAGGGAGCAATCGGACTTGGACGGGTGCCGCAGGCCGACTCACCACAGGCTATTCACTTCATCTACGAAGAATAACTAACGCACCTACCGTAAGTAGGGCTATCCGGCAGTTGCCTCCGTATTCCGGCTAAATCTCGCTCGGCGGGACGGTTGTTACATCCCGATGGTGCGGCGGTAGCGGAGTTAGCGCAGGGCGGCCGTGAGGCGGGCGTGTTCGACGCGCAGCTCTTGCGGCAACCGGTCGCCGTAACTCTCCAGGTACTTGCCGATAGCGTCGAGTTCTTCGCGCCACCCCTGAACATCGACGTGTAGCAATGCCTCCAGGTCTTCATCGGGCACATGCAGGCCGTTGAGGTCGAGTGCATCAAGGGTCGGCAGTTCGCCGATAGGCGTTTGTTTTGCCCTGCCACCGCCCTCGCAACGTTCGATTATCCATGCCAGTACACGCAGGTTGTCGCCAAAGCCCGGCCACAGGAATCGCCCCTGGTCGTCGCGCCGAAACCAGTTGACGTGAAACATGGAGGGCGGGTTACTCAAGTTGGCCCCGATATTCAGCCAGTGAGCCCAATAGTCTCCGAAGTTATAGCCACAAAACGGCTTCATTGCCATGGGATCGCGGCGTACGATGCCGGTTTCACCGGCCGCGGCGGCGGTCGTCTCCGATGCGACACTGGCACCGACCAGCACGCCGTGCTGCCAGTCGCGCGCCTGATAAACCAGCGGAGCCAATCCGCGTCGGCGGCCACCAAAGATGATTGCAGAAATCGGCACGCCACGCGGATCATCCATCAGTGGCGTGTAGTCTGCGTTTTGGCGTGCTGACACGGTAAACCGGGAGTTTGGATGGGCAGCGTCGCCATTGCCGCCGGTAAACGGTTGACCACGCCAGTCAAGGGCAGGCTCGCTTTCGCCACGACCCTCCCACCATGGTTCGTTATCTGCAGTCAGACCGACGTTGGTGAAGATCGTGTCACGGTGGATCATGTCAAATGCGTTCTTGTTGGTTTCCCGTCCAGTTCCGGGAACCACGCCAAAGAAACCGGATTCCGGATTGATTGCATAAAGACGGCCGTCGTCGCCGGGATGCAGCCACGCAATATCGTCGCCAACAGTCCAGATCCGCCAGTCGTTCTGCGACTCCGGCGGTACCAGCATGGCGAGGTTGGTCTTGCCGCACTGGGAAGGGAAGGCCGCGGCGATGTAACGAGTCCGTCCGGTCGGATCCTGTAGACCGAGTATCAACATGTGTTCGGCCAGCCAGCCTTCGCTGCGTGCCTGATAGCTGGCGATCCGCAACGCGTGGCATTTTTTACCCAGGAGCGCATTGCCACCGTAACCGGAACCGATGCTTTTTATTGTCAGCTCTTTGGGGAAATGCATGATGTAGCGGTTGTCCGGATCGAGGTCACCAATCGAGTGCAGCCCTTTGACGAAACTGCCTTCGCGCTCGATACGCTGCAGCGCAGCCGCGCCCATGCGCGTCATGATGCGCATGTTGGTAACGACATACGGGCTATCGGTTATTTCCACACCACAACGGGAATAGCTCGAATCAACCGGCCCCATGCAATAGGGAATAACGTAGAGTGTGCGTCCTTGCATGCAGCCTTCGAACAAACCGTCTGCCAGCCGATGAGCCTCAGCCGGCGCCATCCAGTTATTGTTGGGACCTGCATCCTGCTCGCTGTCGGTACAAATGAATGTCACATGCTCCACGCGTGCGACGTCATTTGGATCGGAGCGATGCAGGTAACAGTCTGGCCAACGCTCGTTGAGCGTCTTGAGTGTGCCGTCGGTCAACATCGCCGAGATTAGTGCCTGGTTCTCGGCCTCGGACCCGTCACACCAGTGAATGCGCTCGGGTTGTGTATGGCGGGCGACTTCGTCCACCCAGTTCCGAAGTGCCGGATTACTGGTTGTCATTCTGGGTCTCATCCTAGTCTGGGACTGCCGGCATTATACGAGTTCATGTCCAACAGACCACGCAAAAAAAACCCTGGTGCCGGCGGCACCAGGGTTTTCGTACTGACCAGTATGCCCCGGTCTTAGTGAGCGGTCGCTTCTTCGACCGTTTTGCCGACCTTTTTTGCCACAGCGGATACTTGCTCCGCGGCATCGTCGGCCACATCTTCCAGGGTGCTTTTCAGCGTGTCATCGCGGCGCAGGTCGTCGAGAGTCTCGCGAAACAGCTGGGCGAGATCGGTGCGGGTATCGCTGAGGATCTCGAAGGTCTTGCGAATATCATCGACGATGCGATCACGTGTTTCTGGCATCAGCTTTATCTGACCGTCGAGCAGGCCGCGAAAGCTGTCGGCTTCTGCAGCCGTTTTCAGACGCTTAGCGGCGCCATCGACTGATCCCTCGAGAAAACCGGCCTGCTGACGTACCAGTCGGGCCGCACTGTCGTGCGACAGCCCATTGAGCTTCAGAGTCTTTTCGGTCATCACATCCAAAGGTCCCTTGCGATGGGATACCCAGGATGCACCGTTGTCCAGTCCATCACGGACGCGTTTTGAAAACTTGCTAATTGTGGTGGTTTCCTGCATGGCGGCTCTCCTCTTGTGCAGTGCAATAATCCTGACTTAATCGTAATGCCGCACCGCAACAAAGTCAACTACCGGGTGGGTATTCCGGCGTCGAAAGTTTGACGCGTGTCTCAGAATTTTCCGAATTTACCATAAGGATCAGAAACTTATGTGGAATATGTGAACGCAATCACGCCGGATTTTTGACGTTTTACTTACTATTTCCGGCGTTGGCGATGGCGCCCTCCGGGTTTTCAGGGAATATGAATAAGCCGTCGCAAGGGATTGTTTTTCATGGCAACGCGTTAAGGCACCCGCCATCGTCATAAGCGACTGCCGGCCCCGCTGGGGCTGGTGCAGATGTTTATTTTGGGAGCAAGAAACGCGTGAGGATCATCCGGGGATTTCCGGTACTTGTCGGCCTGAACCTGCTGCTGGCGCAAACCGCCTGGGCAGTGGGCACCGTCGCCGGTACTGATATCGACAATACTGCCGAGGTTTCCTATGACGTTTCCGGGTCTGGCGTAACAGAAACCTCAAATACGCTGACGCTCACTGTCGCGGAGATACTCGATGTCGACGTGACGCTGCAGAGTCCGCCCAAGGCAGTAAACCCCGGTGACACTGCCGAAGAACTGCTGTTTACGGTTACAAATACCGGCAACGGTAACGAGTCGTTTGCTCTGGTGCTCGACAGCACGCTCGCTGGCGATGATTTTGATCCCGTGCCGTCGGCGCCAGCGTCGATCTACTTTGATACCGACTCCAGCGGCGATCTCTCCCCGGGTGACAGTCCGTACACGCCCGGCGTCAACGATCCATTACTGGCCCCGGATGCATCGGTCGATATCCTGATAGTCAATGACATACCAGGTGCGACAAACGACGGCGATACCGGTCGCAGCCTGCTGGATGCAGCGGCTACTACGGGCACTGGCGCACCGGGCGTGGTGTTTGTCGGTGCCGGTGATGGTGGAGTAGATGCGATAGCCGGTAACTCCGGCGCAGCGGACGACGACACCGGTGAGTACGTAGTCGACGACATTCAGATTGATGTCGTCAAATCTGCGACGGTGCTGGATCAGTATGGCGGTAGCGAACCGATACCAGGCGCCCAGATCGCCTACACGATCATTGTGACGCCATCGGGTGGCGGTACTGCGACCAATGCAGTGTTCAACGACCCGATACCTGCCAACACAACTTATTTGCCGGGAACTATCAATTTCAACGGTGTGGGTATGTCCGATGCGCCCGACGCCGATCCGGGTCAGCTGATTACTGTCGCAGGCGTCCTGACAATCAACGTGCTACTGGGCGATCTGACGGCTGCGAGCGGCCCGCAAACCATAGTCTTTACAGTCACCATAGACTGAATGAGCGAGGGAATGAAATGAGAAAACTGTTCTTCTGGACGTTCGCGTTACTGCCCGCAATGGTCTTTGCTGACGGCGCGGTGCAGGTACAGACCACAGCACAAAAAGAAAAGGTCGTGCTGAACCAGGCGGGTAAAACTGAAACCCGTCTCGTTCCGGTTACCACAGTGGTCCCCGGCGATGAGGTGATCTACACGATCACTTTCACCAATCACGGCGACGCTGATGCCGACACTGTGACGATCACCGATCCGGTTCCTGATGAGATGCGCTATGTCGAGGGATCGGCTTTCGGCGGCGGGACAGACATTCTGTTTTCCGCAGACGGTGGCAAGAGTTTCGGCGCGCGCGAGACCCTCACGGTGGTCGCAGAAGACGGGACCCGCCGTGCGGCCCGGGCCGAAGACTACACACATATACGCTGGACGATGCGCAATCCGCTGCAGCCCGGCAAACAAGGTCATGCGCGTTTTCGCGCGCAACTGCGTTGAAACTATTTGATACAAATCGCGACGGTGCCTGCACGGCATTGTGGTTTTGCGAATTCTGGAGAGAAATGCAATGAGTATTATTGGTCGCTTGATCAGACTGACGACGGTGTTGATCGGTTTTCTGACGCTGATCGCCATACAGCCCAGTCTTGCCGCCGGGACCGACCCCGGTGGAACACGGGCAGGCACATCGGTGCCTAACCAGGCTCAGGTTCAATATCAGGTCGGCGGTGTCGACCAGGCGCCTGTGCTCAGCGACAACGACGCGGACCCGAATAACGGGCTAAACCCGACCACCTTCGTTGTCGATCGCAAGCTGGATATCCTCGTGGCCGAACGCAGTACTGCCTACAACAGCGCTACCACGATCAGCGTCTCACCGGGCCAAAGCGGCGCGGTTCTGGCCTGGACAGTTACCAACGAAGGCAACCAGACCCAGGATTTCCTGCTGACTGCGTCGGCAACCGGTTTCGATCCCTTTGGCGGTGTCGATAACTTCGATGCGGCGGGGCTCGCGGTCTTCGTCGACGTGAATGGCAACAACTTGTATGATCCGGCTATCGATACGGCGACCCATGTCGATGAGCTGGATATCAACCAGTCTGTCACGGTATTTTTGGTCGCCAATATCCCGCTGGCGCAGGTTGACGGTGATATTGCAGCGTATGTTCTGGAGGCGCAGGTCGCAGAAGGCGGTGGCGTCGGCGCTCCTGGAGCAGCTATTGCTACAGATGATCGGGGAATTGCCGATACTACGTTGGGTGTGGAAGACGTTTTCGCAGACGGCGAAAACGCCAATTACGCCGGTGACGGCGATCGTGACGGCATCCACTCATCGGAGGATGCGTACAGGATTGCGGCGCCGGTGTTGTCGGTGGTGAAGAGTTCGAGTGTCATTAGCGATCCGTTTACCTGTCCTGGTGGTGTATGCCCAGGCGGCTCCTTTCCCAAGGCGATACCGGGTGCCATTGTTGAGTATGTTGTGACAATTACGAACGCAGTAGGCGGTGCAACGGCAACCAGTGTTGCTGTTTCTGACGATCTGAGCAGCGAAATGGGTGGAGCGAATCCGA
>JAOTXR010000004.1 GCA_029862285.1 Gammaproteobacteria bacterium | reverse complement strand
AAAAACTGCCATCGGGTCTGGCGACGTGCCGGTGCCCGATATTCATGCCACCTGTGAATGCTATCGTGTTATCGACGACGAGGATCTTGCGATGATTGCGCAGGTTGAAATGCATCGCCGGCGGAATCAGGCGGAATGGCAAAAACAGTCGTGCATCGACACCCTGGCGACGTAGCAATCTTTTTGCGTGCGGCCACGCGTAGTGCTGGCCGACGCCATCGATGAGCACTTTCACCTCAACGCCGCGGTCTTTTGCTGCTGCCAGTGCATTGATAAATGCACGTCCGGTGGTTTTGGTCTCGAAAATATAGGTCGAAAGGTAGACAGTTCTGGCCGCTTCCCCGATAGCCTGCAGCATTGGCGCATAAGTCTCGTCACCGTTGTACAAAGGAGTCACCTGGTTGCCCGGCAACAATTTGTGGCCACTGATGGTGGCACCTACGGCGGTCAGCGGGTTACAGGGAACCGGTCCGCAATCACCAGGCTCCCGATACCGCTCGGAACGCTCGAAATCTACGAGCCCGCGGTTTTTACGATAGGCTTTTGCACGCGTCCGCACACGGTTGACGCCCAGCAGAAAGTAGATAATCGGTCCGACAAAAGGGATCATGATACAAACCACGATCCACGTGACAGATGCACGGGGGTCGCGCTTGTACATCAACGCATGACCGGCGCTGATCGTGGCAAGCAGCAGGTGAGCCAGTGGCAATAACAGGGCGATTGGATCTGCGAACAAGCGCACTCTTCCGTCAGGACGTTAGACAGCGGACTGTACTTCCGGGCGCTTAACGCCGCAAATCGGCACAAAAAAAGGGGCGCCAGGCGCCCCTTTTCCCGGTAGTCCGCGCCGCCTACCAGCAGACCGTCGTAGCCGGATCCGGCAGCCGTCTGCCCGCTGAATCAAGCGACAATGTCGGACAATCATCATCAGATGCCTGACTGCCGTGAGCGGTCGCCGTGATCAGATAACTGGTTGCGATGTTACCGGTCGCTCCGGCCGCCATCACTACCGTATATTTGGCGTCATCGGAATAGGCCACGCCGCTGTCGATCGTAAGCGAAGTAGTTGTTACATCGGTGGTATAAGTCCCGTTGGTCGCAAAGAACCGCTCGAGATCATTGGCCACCCTGCTAACCGCTGCACGCCCGTCATTTCTGCTCGATCGCATTACGTGATCGAGATAACTCGGGTAGGCAATCACACCGAGGATGCCCATGATCGCCACGACGATCATCAACTCCATCAGGGTGAATCCGTCTTGTTTATGCATAATCATTCTCCGAGTCTAAAGTGGCCCGCCTACAGCTCCGGCATGACCTCACGCCAGAACAACCGACCCAGATTGTCACCCGCGCTGGAACGCGTCCTACTCACGTCATGATCGGCGCTCTCGTCGCGATCCTCCGGTGGGTCGCCCTCACCTTCATCCGACGGTGGTGGTGGCGGATCACCGACTATGTCTTCATCCATACCCAAATCATCCGGATCGACACCGACTTCTTCGAGATAGTCAGCCTTCCAATCCTCTTCAGCGTCGATGTCGTAGCAGGATCCGCCCCAGTGCCAGAATATGGTGGTCTCGAACATCATGCCATCACCGATTTCGTGCACCCCATTAACCGGTACCGCATAACCCAGCCGATGGATCTTGTTGCTTCCACCACCGGTGATACTCCAGGTCTCGGTGGCCACATCGTATTCATAACCCGGCACGAGATCATCCGCATCGAGCAGCTGTAGAGTCAGTGCGCCGTTACGATACGCGCCGCCGGGCGATGAATTATTACCCTTCACACAACCGGTTTGACTCGGATGGATACCGCCGACCTGGATCGCGTTGGTCGGGAAAGTGATCTTCAGACTGGTCAACTGCAACACCCCGGCGGCGTCGTCCGCTGGCGTCGTCGTTCCCAGTTTAAACACCGGATAGACTTCGTTGGTACCCAGATTGCCATTGAGATAACGCTTCGCCAGCGCGCGCCATTCTTTCACCGGGAAACCAATGCCGTTTACCTCGATGATTGCCGCCGGTGACAGATGCGCGTTGGCAACGGAAATAATAAACTTCTTGGTCGATGAGCTGCCCGGCAGACCATCGGTATCATCGACGCTGCGAAAGCCGCCGAGGATATCGAAATAATCGATGACGGTGCCATACGAGTCGTCCCACTGATGCTGATGATTATCGGTCGCCCCATCATCGAAAGCGTAAGTCTGACTGGATACGTCGAGATCGAAGTGCCCACCGACGATACCGGGATCTTCTTCGTCGGACGGTGGCGGCTCGTCTTCGTGCAGCTGGTTGATTTGCGACAGGTGATTGATCATCACCGCCTCGCCGGAGTCATCGATCACGGCGAAGACCGGGCTCGATGCGAGACCTTGCTGTTGGAATTCACCGACGACGCGATCTTCAGCGACATCGGTCACCTCATCGTCGCCGTTCCCGTCAGCATTATCCAGAGTATTGAATGCGCCATCCTCGTTGATATCGATAATGGGATGCGGTGGCGCGCCGCCCGTGCGAGCGTCGAGCTGCATGAGCCAGTTGTAACCGATACCGTCGGTTGGATTGCTGGAAACGAACTGCAGGCGTCCGCCACGCAGCGACATTGGCTGTAACACGCGCTCGCCCATGTCAGCAGTCGTCGCACCGTTTATCTGCAGCGACGTGCGCCAGCCTCTGTGGCTACCCCAGTTCGGCTGATTGTTGGTTGCCGTGCGGACGTCGTCTCCCGTTCCTGCATGCGCTACCTGAGTCAGGGTTTGTTGTAACAGTGCAGTTTCATCAACCGGCAGTGTGTCCGGGTCCTCGTATCCCGTGTCACGTATTCCATACATATAGTGCGCCCCGTTATCGTCCGCGTCCTCGGCGGCCAGCAGACGACCGGGTCCGACGTAAACCATCAAACCACCCAGGGGATGCACGCCAACTTCCGGTGGGGTCACTATCGCTCTTTTTACGCCAGCTACCGGTGCGATACTCAACAGCGGCTTGCCACCATAAGAGACCGTCCAGTCACCCGGGAAATCCGAAGTCAGATCGAAGCGCCACAAATTGCCGTTCAGATCGCCCGCGTAGGCATAGTCGACCACGCGATCGCCGTCGTAATCGATCAGTGTCGGTGAACTCATTCCGTTGGCGTCGAGATCCGGTGCAACTATGTTGCGAACGACGGATCCGTCGGCGGCATCGATGATCATCAGCGAAGCATGGCCTGATGTGCTCAGGTAACCATTGCCGATAACCGCGGCAAATTTGCCATCGTTCATTTTTGCGATCGAAGGCCGGCTATAGGTATAGCCCAGGTCGCTCGCTCCCAGAGTCTGCGGGGTGAGTTCCCACAGCACCCGGCTGCCGGCACCCCAGGCCTCATTGCTCTCGTCGGTAATGGCCGCGGCCGAAGTCACGTCGAGGGCAAACAGACCCTTGCCACCCGCACTCAGGCCACCAACCAGAATAGTGTGCCAGCTGCTGTTGAAATAGGCATCTTCGGCAGTCAGCGTGCCATCCACATAGTAGCGATGGGAATAACTTGATTCGGCATAGTCTTTCAGCGTTCCCAGCAGCATCGAAGGTACGTAGGCGAACGTTTCCTGGCCTGTCGCAGCGTCAAATGCATGCAACATACCGTCGTTGGCCCCGACATAGACGCGTGCGGGCCGATCGCGGTTGGAGTAGGCGTAGGGAAAATAGCCGCTAAACGGATAGCCGCTCTTCGGTGCGCCCACATAGACCGGATTGGAGTGAATGATGTCGCCGAGAATACTTTCTCGGGTGCGAAACTTATTGCCTTCCTCGGAGCGGTCACCACGAAGATACTTGATGCGCTTGTCCTCGTCGGGTTTCAGCAGGTCTTTTTGTGAACCGTCCAGATCGTCCTTGATAAACGGGGTCGGAATACCATCTTCGGCATGCATAGTGACGATAAACCGGCCTTCTTCCCAGTGTTTATCATCGAGATTGTTGGCGTCGTTCATGACCTCGGCCGCCCGCCACGCTGGCGTCAGCAGGCTCACCGAACCATCGGCGGCAACCGGGGCAGCAATCAGATCGCCATGGTAGTTACCGAAGGTAAACCACGGCACGTAGCTAACCATGTTGCCGGATTCCAGGCTGGCATCGTTTAATGCCGATGGCGCAACATGACCGAGCGGCTGATCCGGCGGGACAAACGAAGTTGCCGCAATTACGGCGCCTGCAACAACGGCCATACCGGTTGCCAGGGCCCTGTGAGAGATCGTTTTCAAAAATTTCATTTTGCGGTTACCGTGTTGCAAATATCGTCTGTACAATTCGAGTTGTTCCTTTGGGCCCGACACCCAAACCGGTTAGCCGGTACATGTGACGGATCTGTGCGCCGCTACCGGAACCAACCGCCAGCGAGCCACCGGTCGCCGACCTGGTACCCAGGTACTCCACGACATAGCGATTGACGAGGTTGCCGTCGGCATCGAGCACGTCCTCTGTCGTGAAGGCGCTCCAGTCTGTGGTCTCGACATCGACCGCATCGGCCAGGTAGAGCCCGTCGGTGATATCCGTAGTGAAGTCGAAGGTCGGGCCGCCCTCGCTATGGGTGCCGCCAACGTAGCGTTCTGCCAAAAGAACAGAATCCTCACCGTTGGCCAGTGCTTGCACACTGTTTTGCTGGTTGGTCGCAATTAGCATTTCCAGCGCCGATGACCGCGCGGCACTCAGCGCAATAACCGACACGACCAGCAGCACAATCAGACTGCTGAATAGCGCCGCGCCCCTTTGCCCGGAAAACTGTGGACTAATGGTCAAAGTGAATTCCTCAACGAAACGGTGGTGGAGTACTCGCGCCAGATGCGGCGGTCGTCCGACGCCGGCGCAGTCGTCCAGAAGTCGTTACGCAGGACAGGCTGGTTGGCGCCTATCCGGTCCTGATTCGAGGCGACCAGCAGGTTGATGTTGATCGATACAACCCGGTCCATTTGCAGACCGGCAGTTCCCGGTGGCACCAGTCGATTGGCAACGTCGTCAACATCGGTATCTTCGCCCAGGAAGATCTGCATCTCCTGGACGCCATCTATCAAGTCCAGACCGTTGCAGCGTAAGGCTCCACCGACCGCGTCAAAGACATTAGTTACAAAGCCCGACGCAGGAGCCGCAGTAAGGTTACAGTCGAACGGATCCTCGTAGCTCACCGTGAAACTGTCCGACAAGCCATCGGCTGCCACCAGCGCCCCGGGTACCGGGCCAAAATTCCAGTTGGTGGTGCGTGTTCCCGTCATCCGGATGTGCCGGGCCATCTGGTCAACGGCAAAGCGCCCGGTTTCATGCACGTCAGCAAGCCCGGTCTGCAGCGTCCGTGACTGGTTGGTCGACAGAAAGATATTGGTCAGGCCAAGCAGTAAAACAGAACTGATCGCCAGCGCGACCATCAACTCGACCAGCGAGAAACCGCTGTTTTGCTTGAATGACGTGCACATCACAGGCTGACGACCATATCCAGTTGCTGCGGGACGATGTCGCCGTCTACCAACTCTGAGTCGGCCGAGATCCACTGCACAGAAACCGTGGCCTGCACTTGACCGGCGACGGTCGCCGTCGCGACGGACGCCAGCCCACCGGGCAGGTGATCGTTGACTGACTGACGCCAGGTGCGTCGGTCATGATCAGCAAATTCGGCTGGAGTACAGTTGGCAGAGGCGCCAAAACACAAGTCGAGAGCGCTCACGTCTTCGTCGAGAGCCGTGTCGTAATCGCCGGCCCGTGCTGCCGCCAGATTTACGCGCATTCGATCCATGATGTCGTATGCCAGGAAACTCGCCTGAGTCCGCTCATAGGCCTGCTGACTTCCTCTAATGCTGACGATCTGCAAACCGGCCATGCCGGTCAGACCGATACCCAGCACCACAACGGCAACCAGCACCTCGATCAGTGTGAAACCGGATTGACTGGTTGCGCGGCTCAACTGCACAGCCCCGGATCTTCGGTTCCCGGCTGGACAACTTCAACAGATCGTGCGCGACCGGCGCGGTCAACCTGGACTGCCCGGGCATGCAGATCGCCGCGGCTGTCGCAGATCAGCCACGTGGCATTGATATTCACCGTCCCGGTGGGACGAAACGCCACAAAATTCAAACCGGTTACATCCGGGTTAACCGAACGGCCGTCTGAATTGATCTCGAATGCACGAATGACAGTCTCGTTTATGTCAACTGTATTGGCGTTTGCCTGATTAGTGTTGGCAAACACGATCCAACCATCTTCCCAATCATTGGTCGTGCCACACTGGAGGCCGTCGGAACTTTTGCAAACGGTGACAAACCGGTTTTGCTTGATAGCCTCGCTGCGTGCAAGCGTCATCGCAGTCACCAGTTCGTTCGTGGCGTTGGTCTGGGTCTGGTTCGCAATAAAACTGCTGAACCCCGGAACCCCGATAGACAGGGTAATCCCGGTGACTGCCAGACTGATCATCAGTTCGGCGACAGTAAATCCAGCCATTCCACGCATGCAGCAGCTCCACTAATATTCTGTTAACACGCTCAGTGCTCTGAACGATAACAGCATGCAACTTATCCTTTATTCACGCTGTAATCGTTGCTCTGAGTCACAAACGAGCCGCAGCTCATCGAAAAAAAATGCGGCAAACATAATCTCCTGCGACATAACACCGATGTTCGGTGTATCCTTATGGCTTCTGGAAACGAGGCCTCTGGCCACTGGAAAACGATGCGATGAATGCGACCAGACTGATCTTCGTGGCAACCTGTCTGCTTGGCCTTTGCGTCAATGGTTTTGCCGCAGCTGAACAACTCGATCTCGAGCCGCTGGACCTGGAACGTAACTGTGCCGATTGTCATGAAGTCGCCACACCGGGCGGCTTGACGGGTGCCGACTGGCTGGCACGTATGCGTGCCATGGGGCCGGTAGAGTCGCTGGATGCGAAACAACGCAGCGAGGCAGTCGACTTTCTGCGTCACCATGGCAGCGATGTCAATCAGATCCTGTCAGTAACAGACGAGCGTTACCTGTTCGAGGAAAAATGCGGCCTGTGTCACTCGGTTCAGCGCGTGTTTATCAAACCGATGGATACCAACCAGCTCCGCGACGTCATAAAACGCATGCGCAAGCGGGCGCCGCAATGGCTGTCCAAAGACGAGGTAAAGACGATTGTCGGATTTATGGCAGCCGGCGCGCGTGGTGTCGCGCGACCCGAACATAATGCAATCAGCGGCGGACCAGAGGAAGTATTTCGTGGCCGTTGCGCCGGCTGTCACCCACTGGAACGCAGCTATCTCTACCTGGAGACAGAACTCGACCCCGCGTGGGCGTTATTGGTAAAACGCATGCAACTAAAGGCGCCGGACTGGATCAGCGACGACGAGGCCAGCAAGGTCGTTGAATATCTTTCCGGCCTGAAACCGCAGTTACGCTAGACGGCAATGTGACCTGATTCCGGTCGATGTGCACGTGGCAAGGTAGACTCGGCCCATGTTTCACCGGCGACTTTTTGCGCCAGCCATCGCCGTAATATGCGCCCTCTCCGGTTGCGCAACCAGCCTGCCCCCCACCCATACCAGCGACAGCGACAGCGACGGCGACAACGACACGGGTACCAGAATCGCCCGGGCCGCGCTGGATGTGTTGGGAACGCCATATCAATACGGTGGCAACAGCACCGACGGCTTCGATTGCAGCGGTCTGGTCCAATATGCCCATGCCATCAACGGCATTAAGCTTCCACGCACGACCGCCACTCAGTTTGCCGCAGAAAAAAACAGTCCCGCGGGGTTGAGAACAGGCGACGTATTGTTTTTTAGGATCGATGGCCGGGTATCACACTCCGGCATTTATCTCGGCAACGGCCAGTTTATTCATGCACCCTCTTCCGGCAAGAATGTCAGCATAACGCGTACCGATAACCCATACTTTCGCACTAAACTTGCAGGCATCCGCCGCTTCCACTGACTGGCAATTGTAAAATACAAATATGTTAATTTAATATTTTTCATCGTCTTATGTGTGATTGCGCTTGTGAACGCAATCGCTTTAGCCTAATCTTTACACAAGTGGACGCTGATGCTTTGCATCGCTCCACACTGCCCGGCTAAACGCCGGCTATCAAAATAATCAAAAGATCAGGAATTATCATGGCCAGTTTCCCAGTTCGCTGCTTTTGCCTGTTAGGGCTTTTTGTTGTTTCTTTCGGTATTGCCAACGCACAAAACATTCCTCTTGTGCACCCACTGATATTCTTCAACTCCGAAGGCTTCACTCACTACAATAGCGCCGCAGATGAATTTGCCGTCGTTTCGATTCCACTTGCGCTGCAAGAAACGCTTGGCGCGACGCCCATCAATATTAATCAGCCGGCTGAGCTGACACTCACGATTCTTGTTGATGGATCCGGAACACTTGCCGGCGGGGTCCCGGGACCCGATCTGGTCATCATTGGTGACGGGCAGGTTCTGCTGGAAGGCGAGATTCTGGAATTCGAGGTGTTCAACTCGAGCGGGCCGACGGACACTTATGGCCTTATATTTTCAGTGACAGGCGGCACGATGGCCGGCGAATTTGCCGGTGCCAATGTAGGTATTTCGCTGATCAGCGAAAATTCGACTTTCGACGGCAGCTTTGACCAGGACTTCTTCGGTAAGGCCAAGGGCACTATCGGCCGGATAGAACCGGCGGTTGACTGCAAGCTGACTCTGGATAAGACATGCCTGGTGGTTTCCACTTCAACTGACGACCTTGCATGTAGCGATAAGATCTCGGCTGCCCGGTTTCGTTATATCGGCCCGACTTTCGACGGCATTAGCCAGATTGACATATTCGGCACATCCGGCGCCGTCGCCAGCTATTCTGCGGAACTGGTGACTAACGAAACAGTCTTCGCGGACCAAAACGGCTACAGCATCGACGCCACGCTCAGCGGCGAGAGCGATCTCGGCTCAAAAACCACAATATCGATCAACGGCGTGGAAGAAGTTCTGCATACCAGCTGCTCGGCCCCCTTCGTGGCAGGAGCGCCGGCACCTTTGGATGATCCCAAGGGCGACCCGTCGCCAAACTGGCTGGTTGAGGCGTTTATCGACAAAGATGGCAACATCGTTGAACTACCCACACCGGAATTTGCCGATAGCTGCGAGATCCCCGCCCCTGGCGACACGATCTGCGAAAAGCGCCCGACCGCAATCCAGTTTCGTTATACCGGTGGCGACTGCCTGGCTTCGAAGAATGACCAGCCCAGCGACAAGTTCGAATGCGAGGATTTTGCGAGTGCAAACGGGCCTGTGGCCATTAGCATTTTCAACGGCGACAAAATCTACGCGAGTATTAGTGACGCTTTACCTGGCACGCTGATTGACGCAACGGCTGCAAACGCCGGGCGGAACGACTTTGACAGCGAGGTGCATATCGAGATCCGCGATTCTGCGGGCAACCTGCTGCAGTTCGTTCGCCTGCACACTTCGTGCTCGCAACCGCTGGCACTGGGTGACAGTTTTGGTGGCATGGAGGTCACGTCATTTACCAATGAAGAACAGGGTACGGTCCAAAGTGGTGCCGAAGTCATCTATCAGTACGTTATTTCGAATACGGGGCAAATCGCGGCCACCAATATTGTCGTTACCGACACTGCGCTCGATCCGACCGAAGTTCCCGGCAGTCCGATAGCATTGCTAAACGCCGGTGTGACCGAGATTCTGCAGGCCACCACTTTTGTCGATTCGCCAGTGAACGGCACCGCGAGCCTGATTGGCTATGTGGGTGAAGTTCTGTGCGAGGCCGAAGACACGACGCCTATCAGTATCGCGACACCACCGCCCTGCAGCGTCGGCAGTGATGGTTTCGAGATTAAGGACGATGCCTTCAAATGGGATCTGTCCAATACCGGTATCGACACTGCAACTATCGAGTCAATGACGATTTCCTGGCCGGCAGAATTCGGCAACATCAAGGAAATCAAGCTGGAAGGCGACAAGATATTCGCGGAACCTCTGGCACCGTCTACCGCTATTATTGACTCATTCAGCGGCAACATTGACGACCGTCAGATCGAGGCGACCAAGACGGACACGCTGGAAATCAAGTTCGAATCAAAATACAAGGAAGCCCAGCCCGACGACTTCGAAATAACCGTCGTTTTTGCCGAGGGCTGCGAAATAACTTTCGAACCGGGTTCCAACCCGTTTGGCGACTGTGACGGTAAAATCCGCGAGCTGACCATGATATGGGACGGCATGATCGAACCGGTCAACATCCGTGCTTATGCGGGCGACCCGGGTTCGGACCTGGTGTACTCTTCAGGCGATCTGTACCTGGGTAACGAGGTTACGGTGGGCGATTTCACGGCTGCCGGAGCACCGAATGATGTTTACTGGGAAGTGCTCGACAGCGCCGGAAACTTGCTCGGTGAGTCCAAGTTCCATCGTTCGTGCTCAGACGACGAGATGGACGGCCCGGAAGACTGCGGCATGCCCCAGGGTAATGGCAAGAATAACGACGCCGGCCTGATCAATGACTGGCTGCTCGAGGGCATGCGCGACGACGACAGTGCCTTCGACTGTTCAGAATTGTAACCGGGGTCGTTACTAGAGCTGAAAGCGGAATCCTAAAACAGCAGTGCGCGGCTTGCCGGGACGCAACCCGGCCGGCCGCCGCGCGACGATATAGTCGTTATCCAGCAGGTTATCGACACGCGCGAATAACTCCAGGCTGTTATTTAACCGATAGCTACCGGCCAGATCCAGTACCCAGTGCTCGTCGGTGCTTTCGCTGTCGGGTATGGCGCCCTGCCCCGCCACGGTCCGCGTCTCGTCTACAAAACTGAGATTAAATCCGGTCTTCCAGTTCTGCCCCACCAGGTCGGCGGCCAGCTGCAACTGGTGCTCCGGCACATACGGCAACTCATCGCCGCTGCTGACCTCACCCCAGGGCCCGAAACCGCTATCGAAACTGTTATCGAATTCGGCCGTCGCAGTCCAGGTATAGGTAAGGCGTAACGGCAAACTGAGTGCCGATCCGGCGACATCGCTGAATTGATATCCCAGCAGGCTTTCGATACCGGTTACAGTTGCCGCGCCACCGTCAAACTGATCGCCAATTGTGCAGTCGCCGCCGGTCGATGCGGTACAGGTTCCGACGAGGTTTTCGTAGTCGTTGTAAAAAGCGATTGCTTCGGCATTCAGGCTGGCATTGCGAAAGCGCGCACCGAGTTCAAAATTTTTGCTGTCTTCTTCCCGGGCACCGCTACCTGGTGCGGGCGGATTAAATCCACGGTGTACACCGCCAAGCAGGCGCCAACGGTTATTAAAGTTATAAGTGGCGCCCAGACCGGGAATGACGACATCGATCGTATCGCTACGTTCGCGGGTAGGCCCCGCAGCACGTTTCGTATCGGCCGTTGAAAAATCCAGACGGGTCATCCGGATACGCTCCACGCGTACACCCGGGGTCAACTCCAGCGCGCCAATGCCGATACGGTCTTCCAGAAAAAAGGCCGTGGCGCGCGAATCGCTGACGCGGTTGGACTGTGTTCCGGGTTCACCGGCGGAAGTCAGCACCATCGCCATATCGCGTATCGCAAAAAGATCGTCATGCTGGAAACGGTCGACCTCGTCGCGGTGTAGCCGAAGACCGACTCGCAGTGCGTGCGTAGTCTCTTTGTGTTGCAACTGTAAATTGCCGGTACTTTGTATGCCGCGGGAATAATAGCTGCGGTTATTGTTGCGTAGCTTTAATGCGTCAACCGGACTATCCAGTTCACCGGTAATCCACGCCATTTGTGCGGCAAAATCCTGCGGATCGCTGAGTATACCGTTGATACCGGATCCATCCACGGAATCGAGCTTGAACCAGTTGCGGCCAAACTCATTGTTATACGCCGTGAGATCGATTGACCAATGGCCATCGCCGGGCTGCAGGAAATAGGTCGCCTGATGCTGCCGATGGGTCGTTCGCATTTGATCGAGCTGGGATGCGGCATAACGACGGTATGGGTTGGAGTCGAAGTCGTCCTGGGTCAGACCGAGATAGGTTTCGTCGGAAACCTGGTCGGTGTAGCCCAGTTTGAACTCGACACCCTGATAAAATCTCGAATCGTTCGACGTATTGATACGCAGTTTTGCCATGTAATCGCGAATATCGAAACCGGTGTCGCCACCAGTATCGAGCTGCTTGAATCCATCGCTACGCTGCTGCACGGTTTCGACCAGCCAGCCGACATTTTCGCCCGAGTCCCCGTACCACAGATGTCCTTCGCGGAAACCGTCATCGCCGGCGAACAATTCAACAGTCGCGGCGCGCCCGTCAGGAATAGAGGTGGAGACCATGTTGAGAGCCCCACCGGTAGTTCTCGATCCGAGGCTGACCGAGGACGGTCCCTTTAGCACTTCGATGCTGCTCATTCTTCGCTGCGTCGGGAAGTAATAGGCTGCGGGTGCGGCATACGGTGCCGGAGCAATCAACACGCCGTCTTCGAGTAATGCGATTCGACTGCTGCGATCCAGACCGGAACCGCGGATACCGATATTGGGACGCAGGCCGACGCCATCTTCTTCCTGTACATACACACCCGGCACGGATTGCAGTACCCGGAGTATGTCGCCCGTCTCAAAGCGTTCGAGGAAAGACTCATCGAGCAAATGCGCAGACCCGGGAATCGTGTCCACCTGGCTGGGATCGCCGAGGATCGACACCTCTTCGAGCCGCGTTGGCGCCTCCTGGGCGCTTAGCGGCACAGACCCCAGACCGAGCGCTGCGCAGCCCGTCAGCAAGGCGTAGGTACTTGTTTTTCCGAGGCTGACCGCGCGCATGTGATATTGACTCCCTTATCAATAGTCACACTCTGACACGGCTAAATGCGAATGTAAATAGTAATCATTCTCAATTAGAGCTATGGATCATAAGGGATTCTACTTATTGATCAATTGCTTGAGTACTGGGCCGATTTCGCGACCGGCAGACCAGGCCGACTGCCGAAATAAACGCCTGCCTCGACCGGTCCTAACATTACGGCAAGCTTGTGTGGTTTGCCTATAATGCGACGCTTCTTAATAACAACAGACACTCATTTTGGCAGCTAAGCTTTTGGAGATTCTGACAATGGCCAAGAAACTGAAGATCAACCCGCTGGCAGCGGCGGTGAGTACTGCTTTGGCAACGTCGCTGGCGGCTGCGCCGGTTGCGAATGCCGACACCAGCCCGTTCAGCGTGACATCACTTTCGAGCGGCTACATGGTTGCCGACCTGGGTGAAGGGCAATGCGGCGAAGGCAAATGTGGCGGCGACAAGGGCGAAAAAGACGCCGAAGGATCCTGTGGTGGCGATAAGGCCACAACGGAAGGTTCCTGCGGCGAAGGTAAATGCGGCGGCGACAAGGCCGGCGAAGGGTCCTGTGGTGGCGATAAGGCCAAAACGGAAGGCTCCTGTGGCGAAGGTAAATGCGGTGGCGATAAAGATGCCGAAGGTTCCTGTGGTGGCGATAAAGATGCCGAAGGTTCCTGCGGTGGCGATAAAGATGCCGAAGGTTCCTGTGGTGGCGATAAAGATGCCGAAGGTTCCTGTGGTGGCGATAAAGCTGCCGAAGGTTCCTGTGGTGGGGATAAGGCCGGCGAAGGTTCCTGCGGTGGCGACAAGGCTGCCGAAGGGGTTGCGGCAGTCACCGAGGCGGCCAGTGAGGCTGTTGAGAAAGCAGCTGATTCGGCTTCCTCTGGCAGTGGCGCAACCGGCCCGTTAAGTCTGCTGGCCCTGCTGTCGTTATTTGGACTACGACGCAACAAACGCAGTTAATTTTTAGCTGGTCCTGCAAAAGGCCCGTCAATGGACGGGCCTTTTTTCATTAGCGTTCGGTCTCGTACAAGCGCTCGACAAACGCGGTCACACGCGGAAAACTCTGGCGCCAGCGCTGTACTTCTATCGCCAGGCTTTCCGGATACTGATCGTCCAACGGACGCACAGCCGTGGCTCTGCCGCCACCATACTGCGCCGGCCACACCCAGATACCGGACAACGCTGCAAAGGCAATATCGACAAAGGTCATTTGCTCATCGCCCAGCAATCCTTTGCGCTCATCGCCAAGGCGATTCTCCATTTGCTGCAAGAAACTTTCAATTTTCTCGACGGTACGTTCGTGCGAACCGGGGCGCAGGCGAAAGGCTCGACGCATCATCACCCGTATTAGCGGAAACAACACAAATATTGCGACCCGTTGCCAGCCTGGCAAAGTCGGGTCCTTGTAACCCCAGACATGCAACGAGAGTTTTCGATCAGGCAAGATATGATGGTAGATCCACTGCTGCAGCAAAACACCATAGCGGTCGATCTCGGTCTCCAATGCCAGCGCCGCGACACTGGGCCGCAGAAACTCTGCGCGGGCGCCGCATTGTGCGGCATAACGGCCCCACAGATAACGCAGGATTGCCGGCGAATCGCCAATGACACTGGTTACTGCGCCAGTACGGATATGCAGTCGCGGCACTGTACGGCCGACAAAAAATGCCCCGATAGTACCGACGTTGTGCCGTTCCTCGTACGGGATGCCGAGCCGATCCAGCGACCACCGCACCTTCTCTACAAAATGACTGGCCGAGATTGTCTCAAGCACCAGCTCCGCCCCTTTTTCGGGCGACAACAAGCCGGCCAGTGTCAGCGCCCAGCGCCATAACAGCGTCACCAGGACCAGCGCCACAGCCGCAGGCAGACCCAGGCCCAGCGCCGCCACAATCAGCGGCAGGCTTAGTACAAAAAGCGCGTGTATCGAATTACGGTTGAATCGCATCTGGACCTGAGCCTAACGCGGAAACCCGGGAATGATGTAGCATGAGGGCGGTCCAAACAAGCGATGTTCAGTCCGACGACGGTCCTCCCAATCCAGGTATATAAGCGAATGACCACGAAATCCCTGTTTGCTGCGCTGCTCTTACTGTTCATGCTTGCCGCATGTGCCGGCACCTATGACCCCACAGATGATTATGAGAGCGTCGAACCGGTCACGATGATGAGCGCGCCGGCCGCAAGATCGCCAGGCGCATCTTCAGATGCGGCAAAACGGGGCCGCTATCTGGTAGAACTGGTAGGTTGCGCGACTTGCCACACGGACGGCGCCCTGGTCGGAAAACCCCGCATGGACCGGTGGCTGGCCGGCTCGCAGGTTGGCATCGCCTATTCGAATCCGCTGGAGGTCGACAATCCCGGTGTGGTGTTCCCACGTAACATCACACCCGATGACGAAACCGGTCTGGGACGCTGGACTGACGAAGAGATTGCCGGCGCGATTCGCACCGGCGTGGGCCGGCATGGCGTTGCGGTTCCGGTCATGCCGTGGCCGGCGTTTGCCAAGCTCAGCGACACCGATGTAAATGCCATCGTGGCCTATTTGCGCCGCCTGCCGCCGGTCTCCCACAAAGTGCCCGACCGGGTCGCAAAAGGCATAAAAACCAATGAGTTATACGTGCATTTCGGAGTCTATCGCAGCCGCCGCTAGCCCTGCCGACACTACGTAGATATACGAATAGCGCCCCGCCGGCGGCTATAGTCCAATACTCCCCAGACGCTCTGCTGGTGTCGTCGCATGTGGCAACCCCCTATTTGTCTCACGCGCTCTTTCCGACGACACCGCAGGGCCTTCGTTTATCCCTCACCGATATCCTCGTTCCAGATCGCCGGATTGCTGTGAATATACTCGCCCAGCAATGCGATGCATTCCTGTGAGGCCAGGTCGATTACCTCGACGCCGTGGTCCCGCAGCCAGTCCACCCCACCGCTGAAGTTTACTGATTCGCCGACGACGACCACCGGGATATTGAACTGCCGAACCAGCCCGCTGCAGTACCAGCAAGGCGCCAGCGTGGTGACCATGATCTTGTCGCGATAGCTGGTCTGGCGACCGGCATTGCGGAATGCATCGGTCTCGCCATGTATCGAAGGATCGTCTTGCTGAATCCGCCGGTTATGCCCTTTGCCAAGCAGCTTGCCGGACTGGTCAAATATAGCCGCACCGATCGGGATACCGCCTTCGGCCAAACCCGCTTTCGCTTCGGCCAGTGCGACGGCAAGCATCGCGCGATAATCAAGGCTCACGATCAGGCGTCTTTTCGCATCGGATTATTTGGATGCGTAGTCCAGTCGGCTTTCTCTGCAGTAATGGGCTGACCCGTGCGTGGATCGGTGCCACCGGTCATCGGTCGCATGCTAATGCAGTTTTCCACCGGGCATACGCTGACGCAAAGATTGCAGCCGACGCATTCGGCATCGATCACCTCGAAATGGCGTTCACCGTTGACCGTGGTGGTAATCGCCTGGTGCGCGGTGTCCTCGCAGGCAATATGACACCGCCCGCATTTGATACACAGATCCTGGTCGATATGGGCTTTTTCGACATGGTTGAGATTCAGGTATTGCCAGTCGGTAACACTGGGAAGTGCACGCCCGACCAGGTCGCTGACACTTGACATGCCTTTGTAATCGAGAAAATTACTCAATCCATCGACGAGGTCATCGATGATCTTGAACCCATAGACCATCGCCGCCGTGCACACCTGCACATTGCTGGCGCCGAGC
>JAOTXR010000231.1 GCA_029862285.1 Gammaproteobacteria bacterium | reverse complement strand
AACGGATTCTGTTTTTAAACGGCGAGCATCCGCTGATTCCGGGCAACCGGCAGGAGTTTGAAGAAACCCTGGATTTCGTGTTCGTCAAACGCCCCTGGATACCCGCGCCAATGCGTCGTCACCTGGCAAGCGTTGCCGCTGAACGACAGGACCTGCGGCGGCAGATTTTCGCCGACCTGCTCGACGACAGCGGCCATGTCGTGCGCATGCCGCTCAATGACATCGTGACCGGGCTCGATATCCCGACGCTGGTAGTCTGGGGCAGGCTCGATCGGGTCCTGCATCCGGGCGGTGCGACGAAACTCGAGGCACTACTCGACAACGAGACAGTCGAGTTGATGTCCGGTGTGGGTCATCTGCCGATGCTGGAACAGCCAAAACCCACGGCGGATCGTTTTCTGCAATTTCAGCGCGAGAGATAGCCTTGGCGTGGGAGCGGCTTCAGCCGCGACCCGAGTGAGGGCGGCGAACCTGAAAGCCGGCAGCTCGGTCCAGGGCCTTACAGACGCGTCGCTGTGCGACAAATTCAATTTACGTGTCCCGATACACGTAAATCGGGACCGGTCGACTCGCGAATAACCAGCTCCGATTTCACCACCGATTCGATCTCGCCATCGTCGCGTGCGCCCAGTTTGGTCAGCAGCAATTCTGCCGCGGAGGCAGCCATTTGCTGGATCGGCTGACGAACAGTAGTCAGCGCCGGCCACAGATAGCTGGCCAGCGGGATATCGTCAAAACCGGCGACAGAGAGATCGCCCGGTATAGCCAGGCCACGGTCATGTGCTTCTTTGATGACGCCGGCGGCCATGTCGTCGTTACTGGCAAAAATCGCCGTTGGTGGCCTCTTGAGGCTTAGCAGCTGTTTTGCGCAATCGACGCCGGACTCGAATGAGTTGTAGCCCTGTGCTATGAAGTCTTTGCGTACCGTGAGCCCGCATTTTTTCATGCCGGCCTGGTAGCCATCGAATCGCTGCGCCACCGCACCGTGGTCGGGGTGCCCGATAATAAAAGCGATGTCTTCGTGCCCTAAAGAATGCAAATAGGCTGTCATCTCGGCACAGGTCTCGGAATCGTTGGTGTAAATAGCCCGGCCGGTGTCGCTGCGGTCTGCCGGGGCTACGCGAACGAATGGCATGCCCAGCTCGTCCAGCAGATTCACGACGGAGTCCATATCCGACAGCGGTGGTGTCAACACCAGACCGTCAACTTTGGACTGGGCAATCATCATCTGCAGCTCAGTCGTCAGGTTGGGGTCTTTGTACACGCACGGGTGAATGATCAGATCGTACCCGGTTGCGCGACTCGTTTTTAACGCGCCATCCTGGATATTGACGAGGTAGCTGGCGCTCGGGTTGTCATACAACAGACCGATGAGAAAAGAACGGCGGCTGGCAAGACTGCGCGCTGACGGGTTCGGCAGGTAGTTGAGGTCGGCGATGACTTCTAAAACCTTTTTTCGCGTGCCGTCCCGCACATTGGGCTCGTTATTGGCCACCCGCGATACCGTTTTGATCGAGACACCGGCCAGGCGCGCAACATCTGCGATCGTCGGACGAGCGCCTGCGCTCATGGATTCACCTCCGTGCAATCATTGGGCAGGCCACTCGGGCCTGGTGGACCCAGGAAGAACGCCTTCATGATAGCGAGATCGAGAAAACCAACAAAGTCGTCGTTATCCAGATCGGCATCCGGGGTGTTGGTGAGAAACACCGTTTTCATGTTGCTGACGTCGAAAAAGTCTACATCACAGTCGTTATCGAGATCGGGATCGCAGGCATTACCGATGTTGTCGCCGTTGGTATCGATCTGATCGGGGTTGTTGATCTCGCTGCAATTATCCGCGATGTCGGCGATGCCATCAGTGTCGCTGTCAACGAGCAGGCCATGAAAGGACCAGTAATCGGTACGGAAGGTGGCCGCCGCGCCGCTGTTGCTGATAACTGTAACGACAATTTGAATCAGCTCGCCGTTGCCGCCACTGGCCGGCGAGATGGCGTCCAGGATGCCATTGCCACCGGTGGCATAACTGTTGTCGTCAAAAAACTCCGTGAGCGGCACGGTTACCAGTTGCCAGCCACCACCGGCGATCGCGCACGGCCCGGCAGGCGAAATATTGCAGTCGAACTGGAATTCTTCGTCATTTGCCGGGTTGAATTCGCCATCAGCATTCTCGTCTTCCTGCAGGTTGATCTCCAGCCTGTAATTCTGGTCCGGGTCGGGATTAATCCAGAATTGGAATTCGCTGAATTCATCACTGATTTGAACCCGGTTGGTACGACCGAAACCGCCGAAGTAGCCCGGCTGGCCACCCGAACCCCAACCGGTTTGCAAAGACGCAGCACCGCCGTTGGCCGGTGGCAGATCCGAAAAGTTACCGTCGAGGCCGCCACCGCCGATGGAGCTGTTGAAAGAAAACCAGCCGTTGGCGAAGGGATTACCGTGTTCCATGTCATCAAAGATGCGTTCTGGTGGCGTGACATTTTCCGGTAGCTGGTACACGCGGACGTAATCGATGATGAAATCCTGCGGCAACACGGTTGATGCATCCGGATCGCCGGGGAAGTTGCCACCCACGGCGAGATTCAGCAACAGGTGAAAATCCTGATCGAACGGCGCAGGGTAGGGGCCCGCTGTCGAATACCACTGCGTGCGCGTGCTGTAGAGCGTACCGTCGACGTACCAGCGGATTTCGCCTTCCTCCCACTCGATGGCATAGACATGAAAATCTGTTGCGCTACCTGGGGGCAGAAAATACTGATTACCTGAGGACACGTTTTCAGGGAACGGTCCACCATAGTGGATGGTCCCGTGAATGCTTTCCGGCTCGTGGCCGAGCGATTCCATGATGTCGATCTCGCCGCTGGCCGCCCAGGTGCCGTAGTTACTCGCGGTGGGCAGCATCCAGAACGCCGGCCACATGCCTTGCGTAACGGGAAGCCTGGCGCGCATTTCGAAGCGGCCGTATTTCCAATCGCCGAGGTTCAGTGTGCGCAGCCGCGCCGATGTGTAGCCATAGCCGCCGAAGTTTTCTTCGCGGGCGGTGATGGTCAGGACGCCGTCGGCAACCACGGCGTTTTCTGACCGGTAATACTGCAGTTCGTTGTTACCCCAGCCGGACAGGCCATAGGCGCTGCCATTGCCGATCATGGGTTCCCATTTGCCGGTGTCTAGTGCGACGCCCTCGAATTCATCTGCCCACACCAGCACACAGTCGCCGGCCGTGCAGTTGGCACCGGCCGGCGTTGTGGCACCCAGGATAAGCAGGGTGCTGATCAGGCAGCATGATCTGAGGGTCATGCGTGGCTAGGGACACGCGACTGCATCAGTCACCGTTGTTGCACAGAGCCGGATCGGCGCTGGGTCCGGGGGGCGTCAGGAATAATGCCTTGAGTATGGCCAGGTCCTGGAAGTCGGTGCTGCCACCGTCACCGTCCAGATCATGCAATGGGCTGGGCGTCAGGAACGCGGCCTTGAAGTTATTCACGTCGGTGAAAATCGTCGAGCAACTCTGATCGAAGTCCCCATCGCAACGGTTGCCATGACCGTCACCGTCGGTGTCGGTCTGATCCGCGTTGGCATGTTCGGTGCAGTTATCGACGTCGTCGAGCACACCATCTTCGTCGGTGTCCACGCCACTTTGCTGAAAAAAGAACACATTATCGTAGAAATTAGCCGAATCGTCGAAGTTCGTCGCCGTATTGGCGAAGCCAACCTGCAGAAAATGGCTCGAGACTTCGAAATCGATTGTTATTTCCAGCGAGTATGTCTGCCACGTCAGGGGCGTGCTGGTCATGTCGACAGTAATGAAATTCGACGTTCCGAACGGTGCAACGGGTTCGATTGTCTTGATAAACGCCAGCGCCGTACTCGGGGCTTCAATGTTGCCCCGCTTCGCATCGAACTGGAAAACCCAGGTCTGACCGGTATTTAGTGTTTGTAATTGCTGTTCCCGGAACACATTGGCTTCGACCAGATTACCGGCTGTGTGCTCGTCATTGTTGTTGTAGTCGTTGAAAATGTTGAATTGCTGTGCGCCCTGCCCGACTCCGCCTTCGCCGGTCGCGACGCCGGAAAAAGCCCCGCCGTCGTTGGGCGCCGGATTGGGCCCATAGCCGTAGAGGTGGGTGGGTGGCTCGCCGGGCGCGAACACGTTGCCAAACACCTGCCAACCGGATCCGAACAAGGTTTCGGGATCGGCCGGGTCGTAGCTTTCAAAATTGTCTGAGAACGGCGCGACCTGCGTCGAGCCGATAGAAGAGACCAGCAGACCGGCGCAAATAAACGCCAGTGAAGAATTACGTTGGAACATCTTAACCCCCTAATAGGAAACAATATTTTGTTTTTCTGGGTGCCTTTATAGCCATAAATGACAGCGTTGTCAATTGGTCGGGTGCAAGTCCCGCGGTTCCCGGGCGATCGTTGCACTGCAACATGGCGGAAAGTCCCGCGGGCAAGCTTCT
>JAOTXR010000230.1 GCA_029862285.1 Gammaproteobacteria bacterium | reverse complement strand
GGCGAGTGTACCGCGGTGAAGCGGGTTTGACACGGTTGAGGCCGGTCACTACCTTGCGGTTTTCGCCGGGGAAACACACATGACCGGGCAACTGTTTGATCTGAGCGGGCGCGTTGCCGTGGTGTCGGGCGGCAGTCGCGGGATTGGCCAGGCCATTGCCGAGTTGCTGGCCGCGCACGGCGCTCACGTCGTGGTGTCGAGTCGCCGAGCCGCCGGCGTAGAGCCTGTGGTTGCCGCGATTCGCAATGACGGTGGTTCGGCCGAGGCAGCAGTCTGCCATGCAGGAAAGGCGTCCGACGTCGACGAGCTCGTAGAGCGGGTAACCTCAAAGCATGGCCGATTCGATATCCTGGTAAATAATGCCGCAGCAAATCCATACTTCGGGCCGATACTCGACACCGACATGGCTGCAGCCGACAAGACCATTGAGGTCAATCTGCGTGGTTTTTTCTACTTTTGTCGCCAGGCAGGCGCCTGGATGCGCGACCATGATGGGGGTGCGATCGTCAACATCGCGTCAATCAATGGCGTTAAACCGGCGCCCTGGCAGGGGATCTACTCCATTACCAAAGCGGCAATCATAAACATGACCCAGGCATTCGCGCGCGAGTGTGCCGGCGCCGGAATCCGGGTCAACGCGGTATTGCCCGGGCTGACCGACACGCGTTTTGCCGCGGCGATCACCGGCAATGAGCGAGTATTGGAAACAGTGTTACCGTTGATTCCCATGGGCCGTATTGCCCAGCCTGAGGAGATCGCGCCGGCTGTGCTGTTCCTGGTCTCTGACGCGGCGTCCTACGTAACCGGTGCATGCTTGCCGGTGGACGGTGGTTTTCTCGCGTGATCACCTCTCGCGTGGCTTTTCAGCACGCCCGAACGACAATCGTCGTGTGTTTCTCGCTGCTACTCGTGGCGTGTGAGGGGCGGGTTACAAGCGACCTGCCGGTCGTCGTCGTAACGATCCCGCCCCAGGCCTTCCTGATTGAGCGGATGGCCGCAGGCCTGGTCGAAGTGAGAACGATGGTGGCAGATGGCCAGAGTCCTGAAGACTACCAACCGTTACCGCAGCAGCTCGCAGCAATGAACGGCGCGACATACTATTTTAGTATCGGCATGCCATTTGAATCGCTGTGGCTGCCCAAAATGCTCGACGCGCAGCCTGAGACAAAGATCGTAGCAATGCACGCGGGTTTGGGGTCGGACTCCGGCGATCCGCATTATTGGACCGACCCGCGCAAGGCGATCGTTTTGGCGAACAATGCCTATGCCCGCCTGCAGACGATTCTACCCGGTTCGGAACAACTGCTTCGCAACAACCATGCGGATCTGATTGAGGAGCTTCAGCGTCTGGATGCAAAGATAGAGGCATTGATAGCACAACAGGCCAACAACAGGTTTCTGGTTTATCATCCGGCCTGGTCGCATTTCGCGGCCCGCTATGGATTGCAACAGATAGCCTTCGAACATGACGGCAAGCAACCGGGAGCCCGGTTCCTTGCGGAGTTGCTGGCCCTGGGTCGCAAAAACAATGTGCAAACAATACTTGTTCAGCCGCAAAGCTCCATCGAGCATGCGCGTCGCCTCGCCCGCGAACTGGATGCCAGAGTGGTAAGCGTCGATCCATTGGGTTATGACTATCCGGAGAATCTCTGGGAGGTTGCTCAGGCGATAACAGGAGCATTGTGGTGAGCGGGGCGATCGTCAGTTTGTCCAATGTGTCAGTCAGCCTCGGCAGTCGAACGGTCCTGGAGGGCGTCAACCTGGATATCCAGGAAGGCGAGTTTCTGGGCGTTGTCGGTCCAAACGGTAGTGGCAAGACGACGCTGCTGCGCGTCATTCTGGGTCTGATTCAGCCGGATACCGGCTCAGTGTCTGTTTTCGATCGCCCGCCCGGGCAGGCGCGTGGCTCTATCGGCTATGTTGCCCAATTCGCGACTTTCCGCAGAAACTTCCCCATCTCGGTGGAGCAGACGGTGCTGCTGGGCCGTCTCGGGCTGAGTCGTGGTATCGGACGATACAGCTCAGCCGACCGTGAGGCGGCCCGAGAGGCGCTCAAGCAGGTAGGCGCCTGGGACCTGCGCAACAGGGCAATCGGTGGTCTGTCCGGCGGCCAGCTGCAACGGGTGTTGATTGCCCGTGCACTGGCGGGTCGTCCGCGAGTCTTGCTGCTCGATGAGCCTACGTCCAGCATCGATATGGCAGCCGAGGAGGGCATCTTTGGGTTGTTGCGCGAGCTCAGCCAGTCCATGGCCATCGTGCTGGTGTCGCACGATGTTGGTTTTATCTGGGAGTACGTCTCCCGCGTGGCTTGTGTTAACCGTACGGTTGTCTGTCATCACACCTCGGAAATAACGCCGGAGGTGCTGCAGGGGCTTTATGGTCATGGTGTGCATGTGATCGATCACAGCGCCGCAGGAGAATACCTGGCGTGAGCGATTTCGTGGCCGCTGTGTTTAATCAGACCTTCATGCAGTACGCGCTTGCAGGCGGTTTGCTGGCGAGCCTTGCCTGTGGTGTCGTCGGCCCCTACGTACTGGTCAAACGTCTCGGCCTGCTTGCCGGTGGCATTGCACATGCGTTGCTCGGTGGTATGGGAGTGGCATATTTCTTTGGCCAGAGTCCGCTGGCCGGTGCGCTGATAGCCGCGGTTGTCGCCGCGCTGATTATCGGCTGGGTTCGGCTGCAGTTTGGCGAAGAGGAAGACACGATCATCGCCGCATTGTGGGCGGTTGGCATGGCCGTTGGCGTGTTGTTCATTTCGCGCACACCTGGTTATACGGCCGACTTGATGAGCTATCTGTTCGGCAATATTTTGTTGATCAGCCGTTCGGATCTTGTTTTGTTAGTAGTGCTTAATGCCATCATCATCGGAACGGTGGTTTTGTTTTATAAACAGTTTCTCGTGATAGCCTTCGACGAGGAGTTTGCCCGTGCTCGCGGGCTCAATGTGCGGTTCTATTACCTGCTCATGTTGGTGCTCGTAGCGCTGACAATCGTCGTTTTGATCCGGGTTGTCGGACTCATCCTGGTAATTGCACTTTTGACATTGCCGGCAGCGATCGCTCGCCAATTTACCGCGACGCTCTACGGAATGATGATTTTAGCCAGTCTGTTGGGGGCAATGCTTACGCTAAGCGGATTGGCGATTTCATACGGTCCTAATCTGCCGGCCGGTGCCACGATTATTGTGCTGGCGGGTCTCAGTTACCTGGCAGTTCTCTTGCTGCGCCGCCAGCGACAATAGACGAACGAGGATAAAATCATGACTGCCGACGAAAAAACTACCGGCCAATCGGAAGAGACAGACAATTCCAATGATGTGAAACTCGGCGCCTTCGTCACCGAGCTTGCCGCAGCAATAACCCAAAACGCTCTGCAACTGGCCGCCCGCACCAGTGAAGTGCCGTTGCGGATGGCCAAGGCTATTCTGACTAATCGCAGCGATCCGGATGCTTTCAGGCCGGATCATCTGAAGATAATGTACGACGCCGGAGTATATCTGCGTGATATGCGCGAATTCGCCGGTCTGACGATCAAAGACCTCGCCGCTGCGTTGGACATGCAGGACTCAACCCTGCTGGAGTCAGTCGAGGCCGGTACCGCAACGCTGCCATTCGAGACTATCTTGCGGCTTGCCTCTCTGGTTGCGCGTAACGATCCGGTGCCGTTCGTGATTCGCATGCTCCGGTCTTACAATCCGGAAGCCTGGGAGGTATTACAGAATTGGGGTATCGGCAGGTTGCCGTTGCAACTGGAGCGAGAACGCCAGTTCATTAATATCTATCGTGGCAACGATCTTGCGCGGCAACTCAGCGATGCATCGTTTGAGCGGGTCCTGGAATTCACTCGCAGTGCGTTTGAATTATCGCTGCAATTGGCGCAGGAGTCCGGGACTCTGGATTCGAGCGACTAGCCGCACTCCGCAGCCAGTTCATATTGCTCGCCGTCGAGCGAGCTCTCCAACCGCACAGGGAAGCCCCAGAGGCGATGGATATGGCGCATCATCTCGGGCAAGGCATTGTCGTCCAGCGGCCGCCGTCGATACTGATTGTGACGCAACGTCAGAGATCGGTTGCCACGATGATTAACGCTGTAGACCTGCACATTGGGCTCCAGGCTATGCAGATTGTATTGATCCGCCAATGCCTCTCGCAATTTGCGATAGCCCTGTTCATTATGTATCGCCGAAATCTCCAGCTCTTCACGTTTGTCGTCGTCTAGCACGCCAAACAGTTTCAGATCGCGCATTACCTTTGGTGAGAGATATTGTGCGATAAAACTCTCGTCCTTGAAATTACGCATCGCGAAATCAAGCGTTTTTTTCCAGTCACTGCCGGCGATATCAGGAAACCAATAACGGTCTTCCGGCGTCGGCTTCTCACAAATTCGACGTATGTCGATCATCATGTGAAATCCGAGGGTATAGGGGTTAAGTCCGCTATAGAACGGGCTGTCAAAACCGGGTTGTGACAGG
>JAOTXR010000229.1 GCA_029862285.1 Gammaproteobacteria bacterium | reverse complement strand
CGCCGCCGGCCGGGGAAAGCCCCGGGCCGGGCCAAATCCGGCTGCCCGGCCGGATAATGGCGGATGCGATTTTCGCCGCCAGCGCCTACAATACGGCCCCTTTCCGGACGCCGTGGCGCCTCGCCGCCATGGCCCCAAGAAACGACAGGAGCAGCCCATGTCCCGCGGCATAAACAAAGTCATCCTCGTCGGCAATCTCGGTGCCGATCCCGAAACGCGTTACTCACCGAGCGGTTCGGCCGTAACACGCATCAGCGTGGCGACCAGCGAGCAATGGCGGGACAAAGAAAGCGGCGAACAAAAAGAACGTACCGAATGGCACAAGGTGGTTTTCTTTGGCCGGCTGGCGGAAATCGCCGGCGAATACCTGCGCAAGGGTTCACAGGTTTACGTCGAAGGCAGTCTGCGCACCAACAAGTGGCAGGATCGTGACGGTAACGATCGCTACACCACGGAAGTAATCGCCCGCGAAATGCAGATGCTCGGCAGCCGTGGCGGCGCCAGTGGTGGTGGTGGATTCAGTGGTGGCGGTTCCGGTGGCTCTTCCGGTGGCGGTTCCGGTGGCGGTTCTGGTGGCTCGTCCGGCGGTGGCAGTGGTGGCGGTGGTGCGCCATCGAAGCCGTCGGATGATTTCGACGACGATATTCCGTTCTAAACGCCGAGTATTCCGTAAAATCGCTTAGTACTACAGGCATTCCCGGTATAGACTGCCCGGCCGGCGAGTGCCGGCTCATCTCTAATGGAACCAGACAATGGCTGAACTGATCGCGCCTCACGGCGGAGCGTTGAAAAACCTGTATCTGCAGGGAGACGCCCGCGGGGCAGAACGCAAGAAAGCACGTGACTATCCGTCGTGGGATCTCACACCACGCCAGCTTTGCGATATCGAGCTGTTGCTCAACGGCGCTTTTTCTCCTCTGGAAGGTTTCCTGACCAAAGCCGATTACGAAACCGTTTGCAATGACATGCGTCTGGCCGACGGTACCCTCTGGCCGATGCCAATTATGCTCGATGTCACTGAAGCGTTTGCCAAAGATCTGTCGGTCGGTGATTCGGTCGCGCTGCGAGATCTCGAAGGGGTTAATTGCGCGACGCTGTTGATATCCGACATCTGGCAACCGGACCGTGGTTTGGAAGCCGAGCATGTCTATGGCACTCGCGACGTAAAGCATCCGGCGGTCGATTACCTGTTGCATCGTTCCAACACGGTTTACCTTGGCGGGAAGATCCAGGGTATCGATGCACCGGTGCATTATGATTTCAAACATCTGCGCAACTCGCCGGCCGAGATGCGTGCGATGTTAAAAAAACTCAGCTGGCGCAGGGTCGTGGCTTTCCAGACCCGCAACCCGATGCATCGGGCCCACCAGGAGTTAACTTTTCGCGCCGCGCGCCAGGTAGAAGCCAACCTGTTGCTACACCCGGTGGTCGGCATGACCAAACCCGGCGATATCGATCATTACACTCGCGTGCGTTGTTACGAAAACCTGCTCAAACACTATCCGGAACAGACAACGGCCTTGAGTTTGTTGCCATTGGCAATGCGCATGGGTGGTCCGCGCGAAGCGCTGTGGCATGCGATCATTCGCAAAAACTATGGTTGTACGCATTTAATTATTGGCCGCGATCATGCTGGCCCCGGCGACGACAGCAACGGCAAGCCTTTCTATGGTCACTATGACGCACAGGAACTGGTAACCGAATACCAGGATGAACTTGGTATCGAGATGGTGCCGTTCAAGATGATGGTTTATGTGCAGGATCGCGCACAGTTTGTGCCGGCCGATGAGGTCGCGGGCGACGAACTGGTCATGAATATTTCCGGCACCGAATTCCGCCGGCGCCTACATGAGGGGCTGGAGATACCGCACTGGTTTTCCTACCCGGAAGTAGTGCAGGAATTACGTAAAACGCATCCGCCGCGACATCGCCAGGGGTTCACATTGTTTTTCACCGGGTTGTCAGGCTCGGGCAAGTCGACTATTGCCAATGCAGTAATGGTAAAGCTGATGGAAATGGGCGACCGTCGCGTGACGTTGCTCGATGGCGATATCGTGCGAAAAAATCTTTCGAGCGAGCTGGGTTTTTCCAAAGAGCATCGTGACCTCAATATCCTGCGTATCGGTTTCGTCGCCAGCGAGATCACCAAGAATGGCGGGGTAGCGATTTGTGCGCCGATTGCGCCTTATTCCTCGACTCGTCGACAGGTACGTGAACTGATCACGCCCGGCGGCGGGTTTGTCGAAGTTCATGTGGCCACGCCATTGGAGGTCTGTGAGGAACGCGATCGCAAGGGCCTCTACGCGAAGGCACGTGCCGGCATTATCAAGGAGTTCACGGGCATCAGCGATCCCTACGAAGTACCGGAAAACCCGGAGTTGGTTGTGGATACTGTCGGTGTCACGCCGGACCATGCGGCGCACCGTGTCATCGTCAAACTCGAGAGCCTGGGCTACATCCGCTGATACGCCGGTTAGCCAACCGGCCAGGCTCCACGACGATATCGGCCGGCTGCCCGGTTGCCGGTCTTCATTCATCGGCGCAGCGGTATCAAATTTGTGCGCCAATTCAACGTTTTGGGCTTGCTGACGGCTAAGATATCTGGCTGCCACGTTATGATCGATACTTCATCATGGACCAGAAGATTCTGGATTTTGGCTACCATCTCACTAGACAGTGGGTCCCGCCCCGGAGGCGTGGCAGCACGGCGTGGAAGCTTGCCGGGTGGCTGCTTTCTATGCGCGGCGGATTTAGCGATGATGGCGTTCTACCCAGCCTGCTCGAACGGAACATCGATCGTGCAGGGATCTGTGCCAGCTCCGCTTTGCCCCTGATTTGGTAATCCCTGATGAGAAGCCTCTCAGCACTTCTGTTCTACATCTGGCTGCTCTCACTGCCGTTTTACCGGTACAGTCTGATCGGGACGCTGGCTTTCGATCAGATCCTCGGTTCAGCCCTGGTTGTACTATGGCTGGCGGTCAGGCCCAAGGCGGATGAGGCTTTCACGCGGGGACAGCGAGCCAACATCATCGCCGGATTGATTCTGCTTACGCTGTATTTTTTCAGCCACACACTGACCTTTGTTTTGTCGCAGTCTGCAATCTGGAGGTACACCTATCGCTTCCTGGCTGACATACCCTATTTTCTGGTCCCGGTCCTTTACGTTCGAAGCGCTCTGATAAGGCGTCGTGCCGAGGATTACGTTGTATTGGTCGCGCTCATCGGAGCATTGTCGTCCTTTCTCGTCGCCTATGGGATTTTTGATCTGCCAATTGCCCGTGAGTCGGCTGACCGTCTCGCGATTGAAGGTCTGGAACTGACGCGGGCAACAGGGTTTTTCGGCGCGTTCGGCGACATGGCAATACTGAGCGCATTTTCACTAATGATCGTTATGAGCGCGAAGCGTGAGACTTTGTTGTTCTTTAAACGTAGCTGGATAATGATCATCGGTATTCCCTTTGCTCTGTTGCTGGGTTTTGTCGGATCGCAGTCCAGGAACATCGCCCTCACGGTGGTAGTGTCAATATCTCTATACCTGCTGATAGGATGGTGGGCGAAGCGCCGGGCGAACTGGATCCCCAAGTTTTATCTGTTGCTTTTTATTGGAGCGATGACGATCGTTATCACTCTGGGGTTTTTCTTCGAGCCACTGTTCGATTACGTGGCGACGCTGGGCGGGAGAGCGGCGAGAGGTACGGCCGAAGCGCGTCTGGAGCAGTACGAATTCGGACTGAAGTTGCTTGACGGCAGGTATTTGTCTGGCGCCCCGCCAGCGGTACAGGACAAATATGGGTTGTTTATAAACAGCATCCATAATATGTGGATCAAGGAGCTTGTGATCGGCGGGTTTTTTGCGGTCCTGGCAATGTTAGCCTTTCTGATTGTTGGCATTATGAAAGCAACACGCTGCCTGCGGGTCGACCCGCTCGACCAGGCGGCCAGGCTGCGTCTGGTACTTTGCATCACCCTGTTCCTGTCCACCCAATTCAATCCGTCCGGAACCTCCGTGTACTGGGTAATGCTTGGACTCATTTTCGCCAACGTGCCCATACGTGAGCCCGAAGTCACGCGCGCCCAGGGCGCAATTTATGCCGCCCGCTAACGCGCGCTCGCGCCGGTTTCTCCGGCATTCAAGAAAAAAGGTGCGTACGGTTCTGCATGGTTTGCGTCCCAGCGGTATCTATGGGCGTTTTGCCACACCTGCGGTACTTCTAAACAGTATTCCCAAGGCTGGCACCCACCTGCTCGAAAGCGCGTTGGAGCGGTACCCGCGTTTGCGGAATGCCGGGAAACGAACCGTGAGCAGCTGGATCGACGTGCCGGATCCGGTTATCAACGCGATTGCGTCGATACGCAAAGGCGCATTCCTTAACGCCCATGTTCCGGCTGCCCCGGAACTGCTGCAGGTGGTGGAGAGCCGCAATATCAGAGTGCTGTTCATGATCCGGGATCCACGGGACATTGTGGTCTCGCACTTCAAGTACGTC
>JAOTXR010000228.1 GCA_029862285.1 Gammaproteobacteria bacterium | reverse complement strand
CATCGCAACCCCACGAGCGATAAGAGAAGCATAGCCGCCCGCCCGACTTACCGCCATACAAAGGAGCAAGTCACGTTACGTTTCAATGCCGTCGGATTCTACATATATCCCGAATCGTCCCCAAACAGCTAAACTGCGCAGATGAGCAAGACTCTCAAACGCATCCTGTGGCTGGCCGCCATCGTCGTGATTGTCGCCGTGTTGTTCGTCTACCTGACGCGGCCGCAACCCATCCCGGTCGTGGTGGCCCAGGCGGAGACCGCCGAGGTCCGCTCGGTAGTTGCCAATACCCGTGCCGGTACCGTCAAGGCCTGCAATCGGGCCCGTCTCGCACCGCCACTCGGCGGGCAGATTTCCGTATTGCATGTCAGCGAGGGCGATGCGGTCGAGGCCGGTCAGAGTCTGCTGGAGTTGTGGAACGATGACCTCGCCGCGGACTTGCTCCTGGCGCAACGTGATGCCGCGGCCACCGCGGCTCGCGCCGATGAAGCCTGCGTATTAGCCGATGTCGCAAAACGCGAATCCGATCGCATCAAACGTCTGCGTCAGCAAGGGCTCGCCTCGGTAGAGGCCGCCGATACCGCAGATGGCAGCGCCCGGGCGACACGCGCGGCCTGCAAAGCGGCGCGTACCCAGACTTCGGTCAGCCGGGCGCGTATCGACCGGGCGAACGCCGCGATGGAACGCACTATCCTGCGTGCGCCATTCACCGGAACAGTCGCTGAAGTCAATGGCGAAGTGGGTGAGTTTGTCACGCCCTCCCCCGTTGGTATCCCAACCCCACCGGCCATCGACCTCATCGATAATTCCTGTTTATACATCGCTGCGCCAATCGATGAGGTCGATGCGCCGGCAATTCGTGCCGGAATGCCGGCACGGATCACACTGGATGCTTTCCCCGGTCGGGATTTTCCCGGCACGGTACGACGAGTGGCTCCCTATGTACTGGATCTGGAAAAACAGGCGCGCACCGTCGAAATCGAGGCCGTCGTGGAGGCGCCAGAAGACGATCTGTTGCCGGGTTACAGCGCCGATGTCGAAGTATTGATCGAAAAACGCGATTCAGTCTTGCGTGTACCCACCCAGGCAGTGCTGAACGGCAACAGGGTGCTGGTATATAACTCGGCAGAAAGCACACTCGAAGAACGCGATGTAACAACCGGGCTTAGCAACTGGGAATACACGGAAATCGAAGGCGGCCTGAGCGACGGTGATCAGGTTGTAATATCAGTCGACCGTGCCGGTGTTGAGGCCGGTGCCGACGTCGTACCGGAATGAGCCCACCGCAATGCCAATGATCGAGCTGCAGTCCGTCGACCGGATTTTTGAAGTCGGTGACGAGCATGTGCACGCTTTAGACAAAGTGGATCTTAGTATCGAGGCGGGCGAATACCTGTCGATAATGGGACCATCCGGCTCCGGCAAGTCCACTCTGCTAAATCTGCTCGGTTTGCTGGACCGTCCCACGGCGGGACGCTATTTACTTGATGGCCGCGATACGACCGAATTTGACGATGCCGAACAGGCCCACACACGTGGCGAGAAGATCGGCTTTGTTTTTCAGGCATTTCATCTGATACCGAGACTGTCTGCTGCCGAAAACGTCGAACTGCCGATGATTCTTGCCGGCATCGCGCCGTCGAAACGACACGAACGTGTTGCACATGCGCTGGACTCGATGGACCTGTCCGACCGTACCGAACATCGTCCCGATCAGCTATCGGGTGGGCAACGGCAACGCGTTGCGATCGCCCGTGCCACGGTGATGGGCCCCGCCGTGCTGATGGCCGACGAACCCACCGGAAATCTCGACACGCGTTCGGGTGAGGAAGTCGTCGAAGTGCTGGAACAACTAAATGAACAAGGCCTCACCCTGCTGGTAGTCACACACGATCCGGATCTGGGCAAGCGCGCCCGCCGGCGACTGCACATGGTCGATGGGCGCATCGTCGAAGATATCGTTAGCGAGCCGGTGATGTCGTGAGAACCATGGACATGCTACGGCAGTCATATCGCGCATTAGCGCGAACACCCGGACGAACGGCACTAATGTTGCTGGCAATGGCAATAGGCGTAGCGGCCGTGGTGGTGCTGACCTCACTGGGCGAAGGTGCCCGACGCTATGTCACCGGCGAATTCGCGTCCCTGGGGACAAATCTCCTGATAGTCATTCCCGGACGGTCTGAAACTACCGGTGGCGCACCGGCGATTGTTGTCGGCCAGACACCACGCGACCTGACGCTCGACGATGCGCGTTCTCTCAGACGCAGCTACGCGGTTGAACGTGTCGCGCCACTCGTAATCGGCTCCGGCGCCATCTCGTGGGGCGGACTGGAACGTGAAGTCCCGGTATTTGGCGCAACCGCAGAAATGCTGCACGTCCGCCACTGGGAGATGGGCCAGGGTTTGTTTTTGCCGGATACCGACTGGGACCGGCCACAATCGGTGTGTGTAATCGGCGAGAAAATACGCACTGAGATATTTGGCAACACACCGCCATTGGGTGAGTGGCTGCGGGTCGGTGACCGTCGTTTCAGGGTAATCGGCGTTCTCGGTTCCGAAGGCCGTTCCATCGGCATCGACGTGCAGGACATCGTCATCCTGCCGGTAACTTCCGCCATGGTGTTATTCGATGCACCGTCTTTGTTTCGCGTTCTCGTCGAAGCCTCGAGCCGCGACTCGATGGACACTGCCTCGCGCTTTATTCGCAGCACTATCGCCGGGCGTCACCAGGGTGAAGAAGACATCACCGTCATCACGCAGGATGCCGTGCTGGCAACTTTCGATCGTATTTTTGGCGCGCTCACCATGACACTGGCCGGTATCGCGAGTATCAGCCTTGCAGTAGCCGGCGTCCTGATAATGAACGTGATGCTGGTTGCCGTAAGCCAGCGCACGGCCGAAATTGGTTTACTCAAAGCAATCGGCGCGCCACGCCGGCAAATAGTCAGTCTCTTTCTCACCGAAGCTGTGATGTTGTCCTTGCTGGGTGCCGCTGTCGGTCTGGTCATCGGTTTCGGTGGCAGTGAATTAATCGGCAAGCTGTACCCGGCCCTGCCGGTCGGCCCACCCTGGTGGGCAATCATTGCCGCAATCGTAGTTGCGGTGGCTTCCGGTCTCATATTCGGCAGTTTGCCGGCACGGCGGGCAGCTCGGCTCGACCCGGTAATCGCTCTGGCGGGCCGATGACCGCACGTGACTTCATACGCTTGACCGGTGGCTCTGTCTTTGCGCACAGACTACGCTCCGGTCTGACCACGCTGGGTATCGCTATCGGTATCGGCGCCGTGGTTCTGTTGACCTCGATCGGCGAAGGCATCCATCGCTTCGTGCTGGAAGAGTTCACGCAATTCGGGACCAGTATCGTCGCGATCAATCCGGGCAAGGCGACGACCTTCGGCGGGTCTATCGGTGTATTTGGCACGGTGCGACCGTTGTCCATCGAAGATGCAGGCGCGTTGGAACGCGCTCCCTACGTACGTAGCGTCGTGGCGCTCACCCAGGGGAATGCCGAGGTCGAGGGCAATGACCGGACCCGGCGCACGACGGTTTACGGCGTCGGCCCGGCTTTTCCTGAGACGTTCAGCTTCAATATCGCGTCGGGTAATTTTCTGCCCGAAGACGACCCGCGCGCGCCCAGAGCCTTTGCGGTCCTGGGCTCAAAGCTGCGGGACGAGTTGTTTGGCGCGCTCAATCCGCTTGGGGCACGCATTCGCGTCGGTGGCGATCGCTATCGTGTCGTCGGTGTGATGGAGGCAAAGGGCCAGGTGCTGGGTTTCGATCTGGATGACACTGTTTATATCCCGGTCAACCGCGCGCTGCAGTTGTTCAATCGCGAAAGCCTGATGGAAATCGATGTGCTCTATCAGGAAGAGGCGCCGGTTGACGAAGTCGTCGCCGCCATCGAACGGATACTCATCGCGCGTCATGGCGGCGAGGACTTCACCATCACGACACAACAACAAATGATGGACGTGCTTGGCTCCATACTCGATGTGCTTACATTTGCGGTCGGTGCGCTAGGTGGTATCTCCTTACTGGTCGGCGGCGTGGGCATACTGACAATCATGACCATCGCCGTGCGTGAGCGCACGCCCGAGATAGGCCTGTTGCGGTCACTCGGCGCACGCCGCAGCCAGGTGCTCGGTCTGTTCCTGGGCGAAGCAGTGCTCCTGTCGGCCATTGGCGGTGTTGCCGGGCTAATCCTCGGTGCCGGTGGCGCATTCCTGCTGCATGCCGCCATGCCGGCGCTGCCGGTACACACGCCGGTACAATTCGTACTGATTGCCGAAGTAGTTGCAATAGTCATCGGCCTGATCGCCGGCGTGGCGCCGGCGCAGCGTGCTGCACGACTTGAACCGCTCGAAGCACTACGCGAGGGTTGAAGCTCGGGGGTCGGGTCTACGCTGCACATTACAAAATGCGTAATGCGTAGGTGACCCCACACCATAACCGCATCACAAAATATAATGTGACCAGAGTCACGGCGGCGTCCGGGGT
>JAOTXR010000227.1 GCA_029862285.1 Gammaproteobacteria bacterium | reverse complement strand
AATTGCGAATAGTAGTTAATCGTCGCGTCGATTTTTTCGATCAGAAAATCTTTCCAGCTGGTGTAATTCGGATTCAGCAGGTGCGGCGGTCTTTGGGTAATGAGTTGCCAAACCGGACGTTCGAGCTGGCTGTGGCCGAGCAGCTGGAAATCTGGTACTTGCTCTCGCACGCTTGCCAACAAGGAGCCCGTGACGCTATCAATCACGTTCAGCCGAAAAGCACGCACGAGGCGATATCCCGCGGAATCGACAGCGGCGTGACCGCCCCACGCCGCGACCAGGCGACGCAATTCACGACGCTCGGAATTTTCGGCGATGACGTCGCGGCTAAGCAGTTGCAACAATAAATCGCGCCACCGATCCAGGAACCACGCGCGATCATCCAGCTGTATCGCCAGCATATCCATAATCGTCAATGCGCCGCGTGCCCGCAACCCGTCACGGATCTGTCGCGGTCGTGCGCCTACAGGGTGATTGCCTTCACCCAGCATGGCCAACCAGTCACCATCCACGGTGCGCGCATTGGCGGTCCAGAGTAGTCCGTCGGGCGGGTCAATAATGCGCGGATACTCTTCCGGTTCGATCCAGCCCTGCCAGCCGGCACCATCGACCCAGGATGACGGCAATGCGGAATTGAAACCGATCCGTCGCGGAATCTGGCCCATGATGGTCCAGCCGATGTGACCCCGTACGTCGGCAACGACATAGTTTTGTGGCGGCCCGCCAACTCTGTTCGCCGTCGCTATCGCCTCTGCTACAGTACGCGCCTGTTCAAATTGCACTATCCCGGCATTAGTGGCCTCGGGCAGATGCGGCAGCCAACGCAACGCGCGTAACCGCCCGCGGAAATCCTCATCAATTACCGGACCCCATATCGTTTCGCGCAACGGCAACTCGACGGCCTCGCCGTCCCTTACTGCAATCTGTTCAACAGCGTCAGTAAATTCGCGCCAGCCGTCCGCCGTTCGATAGCGGTCGGGGTTATCCGGATCGATATCCAGCAAGACCAGATCTTCCCAGTCGCCGTAGCTATTCGTAAACGACCAGGCGATATGTCTGTTGCTGCCAACCACCACCAGCGGCGTACCAGGCAGCGTGACGCCGGTTATATCCAGGTCGCCGTTGACAACAATGCGGACCCGGAACCAAATATTCGGCACCGCATGGCCAAGGTGCATATCGCCGGCCAGTAATGCGCGGCCATTCGAAGTGCGCGAGGCGCTTACCGCCCAGCTGTTGCTGCCGGGCACAGTCCCATCGTCTTCCGACGTGCGGGCTGCTTTGAATATTTCAGGAGGCAGTTTTCGCAGGTCCAATGCATCACGGCCTGGCAGTGGTGCCGGGGCAACAATATCGCCACGTATCGGCGCATCCCAGTCCGTTCCCGACTGAATCAGCCAACGATAAGTCTCGGGGTTCAACAATTCATTCAAAACGCCAAGACTGGATTCACGGCTGGCGTTTTCATCGTTGAGCTCAAAATACATGCTGAAAACGGTCAGCAAGATATCTTCCACACGCCACGGCTCAGGTTTCTGTCCGAGCAGGAAATATTCAAACGGTCTGGCGCTGAGCGATCCCAGCCCGGCGTTTACTCCATCTGTGTAGGCCTGATACAAGGCGGCATCGTCAGCGGGGATTTCCTGCAACATCCGTTGCGCGCGAGCGCGAAACCGGTGCAGTCGATTGGCACGATCCAGTGGCAGTGGGCCGGGACCGAGCAGCGCCGACAATTCGCCGGCGCCGACACGTCGCTGCAGGTCCATCTGGAAAAAGCGTTCCTGCCCATGGACAAAGCCGGTTGCAAAAGCAGCGTCATTACGGCTGCTTGCGATAACCGTGACCACCCCGAGCTTGTCACGCTCAATCGTGGTCTCACTGCGTAGCGCCGGCTGAGTCATCCGGCCATCCAGCTGTGGCAGACTGGCGCGCAGCAGCACGTAGCCCGACACTGCAGCCAACAGCATCAGAACGAGCAAACCCGCAAACAGACGTCGAACCAGCCGCATCGAGCTCTCCGGAAAATTACGCTAAAAGTATCCACCCTGTGGCTCCGCCGGGCAATGGGAGTTGGATTCCATCGGTTCTTTTCTGGCTGTGCATGGACACAGTCCGGCCGTCACCAGATAATCAGTCCATGTCTTGTTTCGGAATTAGCTGATGGATATCGTCGCACGCGCGGTTTTTCCCACGGTGGTCTGGTCGGTCCGTTTCGAGGATCATGTTGGACTGAATCGAGACTTGCTGGCGGCGGTGCTGGCACTGCGCGAGCGCGATCGCGCGGGTGTCAGCAATACCAACGTCAACGGCTGGCAAAGCCACAATACCATCCAGTTGCTGAAGGAATTTGGCGAGGTCAATGGACGCATTTCCGCGATCTGTCAGCAAATTGGTGAGTCAGCCGGTTTTGCGCAAAAGACTGAGTATCGTTACCAGGCCTGGGCAAATATCAATCCACCCGGCGCCTCCAATCAGCTTCACATACACCCCAACTGTCATCTGAGTGGCGTGTACTACATCACAGCGCCCCGGGACTGCGGCTCAATATTTTTTCGCGATCCCAGAAGCCGGAGTTTGATGGCGCCCGCGCCACTGGACAAAACAACAGAAATCACCGCGACGGAAATGACGATGGTTGCGGAACCCGGCCGACTCTATGTGTTCCCGGCATGGCTGGAACACGGGGTGCAGATCAATCGCGGTACGCAGGACCGGATCGGTATCAGTTTCAACATTCAGGTGGTCGCCCTGCCCGGCAGCGGCAAGTAATCCGCCAGGACGGGATATTCCTGCTGGCTAATGCCCGCCCGGCGGAGCGATCCATCAGGCCACAACAATCTTCATCGTGTTAGTGCCGCCGGAAATACCCGATAAATCACCACGGGTAAAAATGATGCGATCGCCTTTTTCGATTACACCCATCTTGAGCATTTGGCTCACGACATACTCGCCGACCCGCCCGGGCTCGGCCTGCAGCACATCGAATTCCACCGGATAGACCCCACGGTAGAGTGTCGCTCGGCGACGCGTTCCCTCGTGCCGTGTCAGGGCAAAGATCGGGATACCCGAACGGATGCGTGACATCCAAAGAGCCGTAGAACCAGATTCGGTTAGCGCAAAAATGGCGGCCACATCCAGGTGATTGGCACAGTACATGGTCGACATTGCTATCGCCTCATCGCTACGCTCGAATTTTGCGTCGATGCGATGACTCGAAATCCGGGTTTCACGCCGTCGTTCGGCACCCATGCACACTCGCGCTACCGCTTCGATTACTTTAACCGGGTGCCTGCCCATGGCGGTTTCCTGGGAAAGCATGACGGCATCGGTACCATCGATGACCGCATTCGCAACATCCAGCACTTCCGCCCGTGTTGGTATCGGGCTTTCGATCATCGATTCCATCATCTGCGTTGCGGTGATGACAATGCGGTGAGCGGCGCGGGCGCGGCTGATGAGGTCTTTTTGTACACCCGGCAACTCAGCGTCGCCGATCTCTACTCCCAGATCACCGCGCGCAACCATAACTGCGTCACTGACCTGGAGTATTGAATCGATATTCTCGATCGCCTCGGCGCGCTCAATCTTGGCAACAATAAGACCATCGCCACCAGCTGTGCGCAATAAGCGTCGCGCATCCTGCACGTCTTCGGCACCACGAGGAAAGGAAATCGCAACGTAGTCGAGATCCTGCCCGGCCGCCGTAATAATATCCCGCTTGTCTTTTTCGGTGAGCGCTGTTGCAGAAAGACCGCCACCCTGACGATTTATACCTTTGTTGTCCGATAGTTCACCGCCGACTATGACGCGACTAACCACACGACTGCCTTCAATCGCTGTGACTTCCAGCTGAATTCGACCGTCATTGATCATCAGCGTGTCGCCTACATCGAGGTCATGCGGCAGCTCTGTATACGTGGTCCCAACAATCTCTTCGTTACCGCCATCCGGATCGTGGCCGGTATCGATAACGAACGTGGCGTCGTCTCTAAGATGGACCGGGCCGTTGGCAAAACGCTGGATTCGGATTTTTGGACCCTGCAGGTCACCCAACAGGGCCACGTCACGATCGAGCTCCCTGGCAATGCGGCGTGCCGCATGTATCCGGGCAACGTGTTGCTCGTCGGTCCCGTGGGAAAAATTTAGCCGCAGTACGTTGGTGCCGGCGCGTATGACTTCCCGCAGGACGGCACCGTCATCCGTGGACGGGCCGAGAGTCGCGACAATTTTGGTCCGCCGGCGAACGTTTCCTGAATCAATCATGGCCGACATTGTACAAGGGGTCGAACCACAATTTCGCGCCACAGCGAGAAATTGTGGTTCGACTCCCGGATCAATGCAAAGCCGCGACAGCCGGCAGCGTCTTGCCCTCGAGAAATTCGAGAAAAGCGCCACCACCGGTGGACAGATAGGACATCCGCTCACCGAGGCCGTATTTGTCCAGCGCCGCGAGACTGTCGCCACCGCCGACAACCGAGAATGCATCACTCTCGGCTATGGCCTGA
>JAOTXR010000226.1 GCA_029862285.1 Gammaproteobacteria bacterium | reverse complement strand
CTTGCCCCAGCCGGTTATCTGCGCATTGGGCATGGCCCGATATTAGCGCATCCGGGAAATAGAGGTGTGAACCGGCTTAATTGGATATTATCTGTCACACGATAATGTGGCTGGTACACGGAGATAGACGACATGTCGATGCGCAATAAGCTGGTAGTCGTCCTGCTGAGTTTTCCGCTGCTGGCGACAGCCAGCGAGCAGGAAGTAAGAGACCTGATTTTTCAGGATGTCATTAGCGCCAGGGATGCGGCACAGGCGGTTGAGGCGGCAACCTATGCCCCAAGAAACTTCGAACGCGGTTTGGGATCTCTCGCGACGGCCGAGCGCAGTTTCCAGGTAAATCGGCCGCTGGACCGCATTCGCAACGAGCTTTCCGAAGCTACGCAGTATTTCAGAACTGCCGAGAAAGTCGCGACGAAGGCACAGGAGCAATTCGCCGGTCTAATCAAGTTGCGGCAGGCCGCAGGCAGCGTCAATGCCGGTCTGCATGATGGAGAAAACTGGCAACTTGCGGAACGCAAGTTCAAAGAGGCCATCATCGAGTTCGAACGCGGCGATATCCGCCTGGCAGATCGCCGCGCCGGCGAAGCCGAGACGCCATATCGCCAGGCAGAACTTGCCGGTATCAAGGCCGCCTATCTCAACGACACCAGACGCTTGCTGAGACAGGCCGACAAGGCACGCGCGGATCGCTACGCGCCGGCGACATACAACCGGGCACAGGAATTGCTTGCGACAGCGGAAAAGGAGCTCACCGAGAATCGCTACGACATCGACCGTCCTCGCGATCTCGCACGGCAGGCGCAATACGAGGCGCGTCACGCGCTTTATCTGGCCGGCGAAGTCGAGCGATTTCGCAAAGAAAAGACCGAGTCCGAGGCACTGATACTCGCCGGTGAGCGACCATTGCGCCAGATTGCCGGAGTAACGGATCAGGCTGTCGGATTCGACCAGGGTTACGAAGTGGCCACGGTCATGATCATGGACTACATCAAAAACCTGCAGTCGCAGCAACGTAATACAGAACAGGATCTTTACGACCGCGTTGCGCAGGTCGAAGCGCTACAGACCCAGCTAAGCTCCCTCGAAACCCGACTCGGCGGTGTCAGTGAAGAACGCCAGGCCATGGAAGAGCAGCTTGCACGGCAGGCACGCGAGCGCGAGCAGTTTGCGCGTATCGAAACGATGTTTGCCAGGGATCAGGCCGACGTGTTGCGATCCGGCGGCGACATCATAATCAGACTGGTCGGCACGAGCTTTCCGGTCGGTAAGGCAACGATCGAGCCATCTGCCTATAGCCTTTTGGCAACATTGATGCGGTCAATGGATGTGTTTCCCGAATCGAAGATAACAATCGAGGGGCACACCGACGCTTTTGGCGGTGACGAATTGAACATGAAGTTGTCACAGGAACGTGCCGATGCCGTGCGCGCCTATCTGCTTGCAAATATGCAGATTGCGGAATCGCGACTTGCTGCAAACGGTTACGGTGAGACGCGCCCGATTGCCAATAACGAGACCAGGGAGGGTCGTGCCCGTAACCGGCGCATCGACGTTGTAATTCGCCCGCGCATGCGCGCGACCCGCTAACGTACAAGACAGCAATCACGAGCCCCTAACATGTCAACCAAAGCCAATTTCATAGCGGCCGATCTTTACAGCTATCTCTTGTCCGTTTCCGTGCGCGAAGATAACTTGTTGAAACAACTGCGCGAGGAGACGGCACAATTACCGGAGTCAGTGATGCAAATCTCGCCGGACCAGGGTCAGTTCATGGCATTACTGGTCCGGTTGATGGGAGCTCGCACGGCCATCGAGGTCGGCGTGTTTACCGGTTACAGTAGTCTGTGTGTGGCGCGGGCACTGCCTGCAGAAGGTCGCTTGTTGTGTTGTGATGTCAGCGAGGAATGGACGTCCATCGCGCGTCGTTACTGGGATACTGCGGGGGTAGCCGATCGCATCGAGCTCGTGCTTGCACCTGCAATCGAGACGCTGCGCTCACGGATTCGCAACGGTGAAGCCGGGCGTTACGACTTTGCGTTCATCGACGCAGACAAAGAGTCCTATGACCAGTATTTCGAACTCTGTCTCGAACTGATACGGCCCGGTGGACTGCTGGTGTTCGACAATGTCCTGTGGTCCGGTGAAGTAATGGACAACGACAGCGATGACCCGGAGGTGCGCTCTCTGCAGGCGCTGAATCGGAAACTGCATCGCGATGAACGCGTGGACATCAGCCTGCTGCCGCTGGCTGACGGTCTGTTCCTCGCCCGCAAACGCGAAGACATCACCTAGAAAAAGTATCAGGTCGCTGCTGTCCTTTTGCATACGTACATGAACGGACTAATACCGGCAAGTACCGACGCGTAGGATGATAGTGAGAGTCTGCGCAGTCCTGTCTGCAAGAGAGGTTTGTTGTGGTAAAAAAAAGTCATTTTTTGCTGCTGATAATCGCGGCAGTGGCTCTGGCAGCCTGCCAGACCGGTATGCAAGGAGTCGATGGCGACGATATCAATGGCATCTACTACCTGTCGAAGGTTGACGGTTCCCCGGTGCCGGGCACCGTGTCTCACGATGGTGTGGCAATGGAAGTCCACTCCGGTACTTTCATGATCAGCGCCGATGGCACGTGTTTCAGCAGAACGCGTTTTGTCGTGCCCGGCGGCGAGCAGATGACCCGCGAAGTCAGCGCGCGATACGTGGTGAAAGATTCCCGGTTGGTTATGACCTGGGAAGGCGCCGGAGTGACCGAGGGAACAGTCGACGGAGATACCTTCGTAATGGACAACCACGGGATGATCTTCGAGTACATCAGGGGGTTGCGCGAATAACCGATGTGGGGTCGTGCGAGGTCATGCCTGCGCTGCAAGGCTGGCGGCGGCAGACGCACAAAAAATGACAGCGCTGTCATTATGACGTATATTGTGCCGGTTAACCGTAGCTGTTGGCCGGAACGATTCTAATGAAAAACCACGTGGCGGTGGCTGCAATCATCGGATTGCTGGCAGGTACCGTCTCCAACGCAAACGCATCCGATCGCGATAACGACGGGGTGGCTGACGCCGCTGACAACTGTCTGATGGTGGCCAATCCGGGGCAGCAGGATACCAATGCCGATTCCATCGGCAATGCCTGCGATGCTGACCTGGATAACGACTGCGATGTCGATTTTTTCGACGTGGGCATCATGAAAGCGGTGTTTCTTACCAGCGACCCTGATGCCGACCTCGACAGCGACGGCTTTGTCGGCTTTCTCGACCTGGCCGTCATGAAGGACTCGTTCCTGGCCGAACCGGGGCCCAGCGGTTTTTTCACTCCTTGTAATACGGCAACCGAACTTGCGGCGACCGCCACAGCAAACTCCGCGCTGCAGGCCGCGAGCCTGGCAGTAGACGGTAACCTGTCGACACGCTGGGAAACTGTCCATGGTGTCGATCCCGGTATCCTGGTGCTGGATCTGTCCCGGAGCTACCCACTTACCCGGGTGGAGATTCATTGGGAAGCGGCGAACGCCGAGAGCTACACCATCGATGGCTCCAACGACAATTTCACCTGGGAGACCCTTTCGAGCCAGACCGGAGGCCAGTTTGGCGACCGCACTGACATCGTCGACATAGCTGGAACCTACCGCTATGTGCGTATGAACGGTTTGACCCGCAGTGTGGGAAATTCTTACGGCTATTCGATCTGGGAGATGGATGTCTTTGGCGATGCCGGAGCCGGCATCGAAATAGATATCGATGGAGACGATGACGGCGTCATCGACGCTTTTGACCTGTGCCCGGACACGCCGCCGGGCAGCACGATCGATGCTGACGGCTGTGTCATAGTCACGACCGTCAACGAGGTTGCGACAGCCAACGATATATTGGTCGGCGGTGCGGGTTCTGACAATCCCGGCTTTGCATTGTATGTATTCGATAATGACCTTGGCTCAGGCGGCAGCACCTGTAACGATGGCTGCGCCTTAAACTGGCCGCCAGTACACGTGTATGATGGCGCTGCGTCCGGCGTGTCGGGTTTGTCGACCATTACTCGCGACGATGGATCGACCCAGGCCACACACGAGGGGAGACCACTGTATTTCTACAGTGGTGATTTCGGCCCCGGCGATTTGAACGGACAGGGAGTGGGTGGCGTATGGTGGGTCGTCGACTATATCCAGATATTTGAACCGCTGTATGACGACACCACGGTGCTCGAACCGGAACTCCAGCAAGATACGCCCACGGCGTTGATCACCCGGGTCGCCGACCGCGCACGCGACCGGCATGCTCGGGAAGCCCAGTTTCAGGCCTACGACCATTGGCTGTCATTTTATTGGGAGCATCGCACGGCCGAAATAGAAATTGTCGATACAGTCGGCAAAGGCGGCGATACCGTCACCTTCAACGTCACCACCGAGTGGCCACTTCATCCCCTTGAGGCCGAATTGCGATTCTTCCACTTACAGGCGGCCGTTTATTCCGACAACGGCATAATGTCAGCCGTGCCCAGCCTGGATGTGCCCGGTGAAACCCGAAGG
>JAOTXR010000401.1 GCA_029862285.1 Gammaproteobacteria bacterium | reverse complement strand
TGCGTGACAGCTTGGTGATTTTCCAGCCACCACCAGGAATGCACGAACGCGGTGAATGCGCCGCATTTCCTTTGGTGCGCTGTTCTTCGTAATAGGCGGCATAGAACTGCACCGGTAGCGGATCCGATTCTGACGTAAAATTGATCATTTCATAGTCGGTAAAATTGAGCGTGTCGATGAACTTCTGTTCCATCGTCTCACGCTTGCCGTGCCACGCAGCCAGTGTAGTCGGGAAGCCGGCGAAGTCCTGGCGTTCGGGGAAAATCTGCGGACGCTGCGTTATCAGACTGAATCCGATCAATGCTGCTACGAGGACCACGACCGAAGCCATAAACGGACGAGGTAACGAGCGCGACCCGGTCGGCAGGTCTTTCGGTATCGGTTCGGGAAAATCGACGCCAAAGACTTCTCGAAACGGCTTTTTCTCGCCACCGATCTTGTTGAGCAACCAGATCTCTATAAGCAGTATCGCGACACAAGCCATGAATATGACCCAGCCCTCGAAAAGGTGCAGAAACCCTTCAGCCTGTTCGATGCCGAAAAATTCGACCAGCACGCCGATGATGCCGATACGCAGGCTATTCATCAAAATGGTGATCGGGATGCTCGACAGAAACAGCACCACCCGTTTCCACATCTGGCCCTTGTAGAGATAGGCCGCCAGGAAAGCGAAGCTGGCCAGTGGGAACAGGTAGCGCAGACCGCTACAGGCGTCCACTACCTGCAATTGATAATTACCCAGGTCAATCACATTGCCTTCGAGAAACACGGTGATATCGAAGAGACGGATTACTGCAACGCCAATTTCCGAAGATATGAGCTGTAGCTTGCCCGACAGGTTGTTATACAAAAAGTTGGGCAACGGGATCATGAAGGCCAGATAAACGAGCGGAATCAGCAGCAATATAAAACCGCGTTTCCCGAATAACGCCCAGCACAAACCGGCCAGGGTAAACAGAAACGCGTATTGCACAACAATGTACAGAGTTGCCAACTCGCCGAGCAACAGCAGGATAATCCCGCCGGCGACGAGCGCCAGCCCGAGGTAGGAGCCGCGATAGGGTTCTTTGAGGAGTTGGTTTTTCACCTGCCACGCAAGGAACAGGCTGATTACCGGGATTAATATACCGTGGCTGTATTCCTGGCGAGTCTCATCCAGCCAGATTTCGACCAGCCTGGCCAGGCCGTCCCAGAACAGCGCGGCCAGCAATACCGCAGCAATGCCGATCACCGCCCAGGTCAGGGGAGTGTTTTTCCAGATTGTTTCGTTTGTTGCTGATTGTGATGTCATGGAAAATGCCATTGTCGTACGGTGGGTGCCGTATTCGGATTATTAGCCGTCGCCCCATCAGGGTGGCGAGGTGGATCGGCTAATTTACGTCATCGAGGCGCGCAGGCGCAATGCACCATAATGGCCGGGCGCCGGTTTTATGGTGTTAACGCTCAAGATATTGGAGTTTTTCCTGAACTTTGTCCCAATCTGCGGCGTCGGCCGGCGCGTCTTTCTGTTCGGCCAGCACCGGCCATTCCCTGGATAATTCGGCGTTAAGTTCGAGAAATTTCTCCTGCCCGTCGGGCAGCTCGTCTTCGGAATAGATTGCCTCCACCGGGCATTCCGGTTCACACAGCGTGCAATCGATGCACTCCTCGGGATCGATGACGAGAAAATTGGGTCCCTCATGAAAACAGTCCACCGGGCAGACTTCGACACAGTCAGTGTACTTGCATTTTATGCACGACTCAGTGACGACAAAGGTCATAGATGCTCCTGCGGTGACTCTCAGTATTTTATCCGCTCAACGGCGGTAACGTGTACTTCTTCGGTGCCATCGCGCCGATCGGCGAGAAAACGTTCCAGCGCAAAACGCACGCTGGGAAAAGCGATTAGCGGCCAGGGCACATCGTCTTCCTGGTATAGAGCGCTTTCCAAAGTCTCCTCACCGGCACCAAACTTGCCATCGGTCAGCTCGGCGCGAAACATGACGTGAATCTGGCTCGCATGTGCGACATTGACGACTGCCAGCAGCGAACCGAGGTTCACCGAAGCAAGAGCTTCTTCATGCGTCTCGCGCAGCGCTGCTTCTTCGAGGGTCTCACGGTTTTCCAGGAAACCCGCCGGGATTGTCCAAAAACCACTGCGAGGCTCTATCGCACGCTTGCACAACAGGATCCGATCCTGCCAGACCGGCACGCAGCCAACCACCACATTGGGATTTTGGTAATGAATCGTGCCGCAGCCGTCGCACACAAAGCGCGGCAGGTTATCCCCTGGCGGGATTTTCAACGAGCCAGGCTCGCCGCAGTGGCTGCAAAATTTCATCGACTGCATCACGTCCGCATGGCTGGCGCTATGTGGGTGGTGCCGGGAGAGAGACTCGAACTCTCACTCTGTTGCCAGAACCGGATTTTGAATCCGGCGCGTCTACCAGTTCCGCCACCCCGGCAGGGGCTGGCCATTATATGCATCGCTACCACGAATGAATATATTGCGCGCAGATGGAGCAGACGGGCTGCGCCGCAGCTCATCTGCTTGTGGTTGCTCTTCCGGCCCTATT
>JAOTXR010000225.1 GCA_029862285.1 Gammaproteobacteria bacterium | reverse complement strand
TGTCTTAGTGATGGCGGTTGATCTTCACGCAAAGCAATCGCCATTTTGTTCAGTGGCTCGCAGGCTGCCAGCATGGCCGTGTCTGCCTCGGCAAGTGCCAACGTCATTGGGTCTGCCGGGTCCAGGGCCGGCAATAACAACATTACTGCACCTGACGCCTGATTCTGTTCCTTGAAAACAGCGAGGGCATCGGCGCGCAGTTCTGAGACCGACGAATAGCCGTGCATGCTGACACACCCGCAAACAAGTACGGCGTTGCATACGATAATGGCGGGGCGGGATAACCTGAGCATCTGCTCAAGATAGCGCGGATTGCCTGGAAAAGGGACTGATCGGGCTTGGCGGGGTGGGGCCGGTTTTTGTTTTTCGCCCCAGGGTGGCAGCAGCGGCCGGGAAGCTAGCCCGGCAGCCGCTTATTGATTTACCGGATCCCAGTCTTCCTTCACACGCTGGCACCAGTTTTTATAGGCATCCAGATTGTTGACAGGCAGCCGGGACGGGTCGCGGTCAACCGCGTTTTCGTCGCTCTCGGGCGTATCGACACCCGCGGATACGTCGTGGCCGTTAAGCCGGTCCGTCTCGATAATTGACAAGTGACTCTCCCTCAAATCTAACGTCCCCGACATTACGCGGCACACCATGTGGGCGCAGTTAACTGGTTCACAATGCTGAAGATTTTGGGTTTTTTCCTTAATCCAGCCGAAAAAATAATTAACGATATTTCATGTGTTTTGGGAGACAATTCGATTATGTTGAGTCAAACAGAATAGGCGGTAGCAATAGTCTGTTCGGTCGCCCGGTGTTGTTACCTGACATCGGGCCGGGTATTTTTCGCCAGTTTAAGGCGTTCATAATGAGCAAGGAATGTGACCAAGATCATTAAATTATTCACGTGGGGCATAGCTGCCCTGCTCATCGTTGCGGTGCTTGCTGTAACCGCATTTGCGTTCCTCTTCGATCCCAACGCGTTGCGGGACGACATCACCCGGCTGGTTGAAAACAAGACCGGACGGCAGATGACTATCGAGGGGGATCTGTCGCTGAGCTATTTTCCCTGGCTGGGTTTCCAGGCCGGACGTACTACGCTGACCAACCCCGAGGGCTTTAGCGATCCCATCATGGCCAGCTTCGATTCGGCCAGCGCCAGCGTGAAGTTAATGCCGTTGCTTAGTCGCCGGATGGAGCTGAGCCAGGTCACGCTGGACGGTGTCGATTTGCATTTCGAGGTCAAGGCTGACGGCGCCAGCAACTGGGACGACTTGAAAGCACTCCGTGGCCAGGACACCGCCGAGGATCCCGACGCGGACGGTGCCGGATTTTCTCCCGAGGGCGTTGGCGGTATTCGCCTGACCAACACCCGGGTGCGGTACACCGATGGCGGCAGCGGTGACAGTTATCTCATTGAAGCGCTGGACCTGCAGACCGGCCCGTTGGTGCCCGGCACTGCTTTTTCATTGTCCGCAACCGGCGACATCACCGCCGGGGGCTTGAGCATTGCCGGCCCGGGTGAAATTACCGGTGAGGTGCAGATCGATCAGGAGGGCGTGATTCGCATCGGCGATCCGCGTATGGAGTTGATGGCTCGTGGCGAGGGTGTGCCCGGCGATTCGCTCAGCATGAAATTAAAAGCGCCGGCACTGGTACTGGCCGACACGACACTGGAAGTGGATGCGCCGGTCTTGTCTTTGTCGGGCACCGGTGCGGGTAGTCCATGGAACTCTATCGAGGCCAGCATAGGCGGCGACGCGTTGAAGTTGACCGATTTCGATCGCTTTGATTTGTCATCCATGAAATTCAATGGCGTTATCGTATCGCCCGATTTGCCCGGTGAGCGTGTCGAAGCGGTGTTGAGCGGAGAACGCCTGCAGGGATCGCTGGAACACCAGAGTGCGGCGATTGATGTCGTACGCGCCGAAGCGTTGGATCTGTCGGTATTCTCCAAAAAGGTCAAGGCCAGTTCGATCTTCGATGCGTTGGTACTTGAGGCACCGATCGAAGTCGCCGAATTCGCACCGCTGAAGTTACTCGCGAAACTGGGTTTTGACGACATCGTTACAGCCGATCCGGCGGCGTTGTCGTCGATGAAGTTCAGTGCCAACGCCCGTTACGGTCCGGATTCAATGGGTGTCAAAGCGCTGCAGGGTATGGTCGATCAGACAGCGGTGAGCGGTTCGGCGCGAGTCATGAGTTCTGGTGAGGTCCGGTTCCAGTTGGTTGCCGATGAGATCAACCTGGACCGCTATCGCGCGCCGGCGGAGGAGCCGCTGGAAGACGGCGCGGCTGTTGCGATTGCGGACATCGAGATTCCCGCCGAACAGCTCAAAGAGCTGGCGCTCGATGGCACGCTCAAAATCGGCAAGATGACACTCGTCGGATTGAAGTCCAGCGACGTAAACGTCGGCATCAAGGCCACCGCCGGTGACATCCGTGTGAAACCTGCCCGGGCCAACTTGTATGGCGGTACGTACAATGGCGATATCAGGCTCGACGCGAGTGGAGCAGTTCCCGTGCTGTCACTCAATGAGCGGCTCGAAGGGGTGCAGTTTGGCCCATTCAGTGAAGATCTCCTGGGGAGCACCCATCTCTCCGGCAAGGTTAGCGGCAGAATCACGGCAAGCGGCAGCGGTCATACTTCAAACGAATTGACCAGCAGCGCTGGTGGCAACGCAGTCTTTGCTTTCACCGATGGAGCTTATGAAGGCACGGACATATGGCACAAAGTGCGCAGCGCCCGCGCAGTAATCAAAGGCACAGCACCACCCGCAGGGCCGGCCGAAGACCGTACAAGATTTGGTGATCTGAGTGGCACGGCGACGATTAGCGATGGAGTGATGAGTAGCAACGACATCAATATGGTAATGCCTTTCATGAAAGTCCGTGGCGAGGGCAGTATGGAGTTGCTATCGTTGGAGATCGATTTTCGCTTCAAGGGTGACATTGTCGATCGACCCGAGCTGGATGCCGATGTGAACGATCTTGTCGGTATCACTGTGCCAATCAAAATGACCGGCACGCTCGCGGCACCGGATGTCGGTATCGATACGGGTGCCATACTGGCAGATCTTGCCAAGCGCAAGTTGCTGGACAAGCTCGGCCTGGGTGACGCTGCAGGAGACGCCATCGCAGACTCTCCCGAAGAAGGTGCCGAAGAAGAGGAGCCCAAAGACGTCAAGGAAGAGCTCGAGGAGAAACTCAAGGACAAACTCAAGGGCCTCCTCGGCGGTGGCTAGAACCGTACTGCTTTTTGTCCTCATCCTGTCCGTCGTTGCGGCCAGGGCTGCCGAGCTGCGTGCAATCGATGTGGATCGCAAGAAAGGGCATATCCTGGTGGCGTCAGAAACCTATATCGATGCACCGGCTGAAGCGGTGTACGAAATCCTGGCAGATTACGAGGGTTTTCATCGCATCTCCAAGGTATTCACCGAGACACGCTATCTGGAGCGCGATGACATCGGCAACGGGGTTGTTTATTCGAAAGCCGCCGGTTGTGTGTTGTTTTTCTGTACCGAGATCGAACGCGTGGAAACGCTCACACTGACACCAGGGCGGGAAATCCTGGCCGTTGCCATTCCTGAAAAAAGCGATGTCGATTTCAGTGTCGCCCGTTGGGTTTTTGAGCAAGAGGGATCCGGAACCCGCCTGCTTTACGGCGTGGAGTTCAAGCCCGGTTTCTGGATTCCGCCGGTGCTGGGGCCGATGATCATTCGCGCCAAGTTACGCAGTCGTGGTATCGATGCGGCTAACCGGGTAGAGCAGTTGGCCAACGGCAGCCGGGTACGCAGTGCCTCCCCGTAAATATCCGGTGATTGCTTTGGCTTTACTGCCTTTCGCTATAACCGCAGCGCAGCTCGATCACGTCACCGTCACCAAAGAAGGCGACCGCTACGTCCTCGAGGGAGCGGTGCAACTGGAAGCAACAACGTCGGCTGTTTATCGCGTCATTACCGATTACGATGCCCTGGAGAACCTCGACAAGGGTATCGCCGAAAGCCGGTTGATTGAGCGCGTCAGTGACACGGTCGCACTGGTCTACACGAAAATGAAGGGCTGTATTCTGCTGTTTTGTCGCAAGGTGGAGCGCATCGAACGCGTCGAGGAGATCTCCGCTACCGAGATCAGGGCCGTCGTGGTACCGGATTCTGACACCGATGTGCGTTACGAGAACTCGTCCTGGGAGCTGTCACCGCACGAATCCGGCACCCGGGTCGTGTATCGCACCGAGGTCGAACCGGACTTCTGGATTCCCGCAGTTATCGGTCCTGCCGTGATAAGGAATGTATTGCGCCGTAGAGTATCGCGCACGCTCGGCAATCTCGAGCGGGCTGCGCTCAATTATCAGTAAATGAAAGGTTTTTCCCGCCGTGTGATCGACTGGCACATGAGATACGGGCGTCACGATCTGCCCTGGCAGCAACCGGCGACTGCCTATCGTGTCTGGATCTCGGAAGTCATGCTGCAACAGACCCAGGTTGCGACGGTCATTCCGTATTTTGAACGGTTTATCGAGCGATTTCCCGATGTTGCGACGCTGGCGAATGCACCGCTCGACGATGTGCTGCATTTGTG
>JAOTXR010000224.1 GCA_029862285.1 Gammaproteobacteria bacterium | reverse complement strand
GCTGACAAAGTCGCGTGGGTTTTGCAGGGTATCCGGTTGTGCAACGACATCAGTATAAGTAAAAAGGGCTGGGTCGCTGCCATCAAAGTAACGTGCGCTAAACGACTGCACCCGATGCAGCGTGATCAATGAGTCACCTGCCGGCCTGCCATCCGGCATGACGAACGACCGGTTACAGTAATCGACGAGTTCGCTCACCAGCACCGATGGAGGCAATGGTGTGTCGTCGCGGGCGCCACGACCAACATAACCGACGTAAAATGTGTCTCGCGTATTCAACAGGCATTCGAGGAACGCCTGCCGGTCATCATCGCGACGTGAGCGGTCGCCACGTCGCGGTTCACGTGCAATCAGATCGAAACCCGGGGGACGCTCAATGCGCGGAAATGCGTCGCCGTCGAGCCCTATCAGGCAAACCACGCGAAATGGCACGCTACGCATGGGGACGATACCGGCGAAAGTAACGCCGTGACCAAGAAACCCGCGAACAGAGGCGTTACTGTCCAGCCTGGCGCGGATCCAGTCCAACGCCACGTCAATACCAATAGCCTCATCGTGACCAGCCAGGCCGGCATATTCACTGAGCGAATTGATGGCGTTGCGCAGCAACTGTGCCTCGTTCTCTTCGTCTTCACTTATCTGGAAAAAGGCTTCCAGCTGCTGGTGCAGCCATGGCGCCCATTCACTTGCCGATTTGCTCTGCTCCAGCGAACCGCTCAACTGCTGCAAACGGCCAATGTACTCGGCCAGACTGCCCAGCAGTAGCGCCGACGAGCCCTCGATATCGTCATACGGCAGTACACCGCCAAAGGACCCCACCCGCTCGCCAGGCAACGCAAAGCCGAGCAACAGACGATCCAGACCACGCCGCCAGCTGTGTAAGCCGGCATCCTCACGACCTTGCTCGGCGCGGCCGGTGGCGTCCAGACCCCAGCGCACGCCGATATTTCTTACCCAGTCGTGAATCTGCTGCAGATCGGACTCCGACAGTCCATACCGGCGTCGCACCGGTAGCGATTCGAGCACGGCGACCACTGAGTTGGCATCGAAACGCTCCTGCACGAGGTCAAACAGACTCAGGAACGTATCGATTATTGCCATACCGCGACGCGGGCTCAGGTCGGCAATGTAAAACGGTATTTGCGCCGGTGTCGCGAATACCGCATCGACCATTGGAGCATAAGCATCGATATCCGGCGTCATCACGATGACATCCGATGCGCTGAGTGTGGGATCGGCATCGAACAATGCCAGAAGTTGATCGTGCAACACCTCCAGTTCGCGTGTCGGACTGTGGCAAACGTGCACCTGGATTGACCGGTCCCCCGTGCGAGTCGGTTCGGCCGGCTGGTCCCGGGTACCCGGGTCTCGCAATTCCAATACCTGCGTTTGTATTGCGTGCAACAGCGTGTCAGCGCCGGGCGTCACATATTCTTCCGCACCAACACTGGTATCGATTTCCTGGATGAGATCGAGCAAATCCCTGCCCTGTCCGCCCCACGATGCCAGCAACGCGTTGCCGGTTTCGATGTACAGCGTTTTTTCGTCGGCAACACCGGCGACTCGGGCCAGGTCTCGATCGGGAACGATATGTGCCCAGTGCTCGCGACACGGATTAGGCACAAACAGGCCGACGTCAATGTGTCCGCTCAACCAGGTCATCACTTCCAGGTAACCCGGAGACAACAGCGGTATCCCAAACAGGCTGACCCGTTGCGGCACGACTGCAGCAACCTGTGTAACGTCCAGTTCATCGAGGCGCCGGCGCAGACTCACCCAATCCGGTTGCCCGGTTTCTGCTGCCAGTCGCCGCCAGAGCTCGCCTTGCCAACCGGTGTCCCGACCGGCGCGCCAGCGCTCTATCCAGTCGGGACGATAAACGATGTATTGATCGAACAACTGGGCTGTGCGCTGAGCTAATTCAAACCTGCGACGATCATCATCGGTATCGCGCCAGTCGCCCAATTGTGAAAACGCCGGGTCGCCGCGGGCATCGAGCAACAAACGGTGTATGCGCCACGCCATTACATCCGGTTCGTACGGTGAGTTTTCGGGTATCCCGGGCAGCAGGCAATGGAAAACCCGCCAGATGAAACTGCCCGGCAAAATACAATCGAGGTTTGCGCTTATGCCGTGCTGCTGCGCGAGCTGTAACCATAACCAACGTGCCACACCGGGGTTTGGCACGACGATGGTGTCTGGCGCGAGAGGGCCGGCGGCGCAAAGCGCCTCACCAAGATGGGCTGCGAGAATCTCCAGTCGATTGCTTTGCAGAACTTTCAGCACGTCGCGGCCAGTCTACCCGATCATGCGTGCCGGTCCCTCTTGGCTGCGAACAAAAAAAAGGCCGGCGAGGCCGGCCTTTTCTTGCTCGCGTCGTGCAGAAAATCAGCGCGCTATGTTACCCAGCAATGCCTCCAGCGGATCGGGTCGCGCCGATGGCGACGAGGGCGGTGTGCTCAGAAACTCCGCCTGCGTCTCGATAAACCGGATTGCGCAATTCAGGGCATCCGGGCCCACCTTGCACTGAGTCGTAAACATCTTCTGCCAGCTGGGACAGACTTCCGGGATGCCCTGCATAATTTCGGCTGCTGTACCCGGTGTTTGCAGTTCGGACGCCAGCGCCTGGATCGTCAGCTGACCCGCTACGATCCGGCAGGTGTTACCGGCGAGGTCGACAATTGGCTGATCCGGGTCCTCGGGATGGCCTTCGTAATGGCAGAAATAGTCGTGAAAAGGCTCTCCCGAAGCCATCGCCAGCGCATCGGCCGCGTGACGACCAAGCATGATCGGCACATTGGCACCATTGAACTGAATCGCGGTGGCTTGCGCTGCGAGTTCAGGATCGACGGGACCACCGCCGGCAGCCGACGGATTGATCATCGCCTCGCCCCAGATCGATACGGTCTGCGCAACCAGACCGGTATCTTCCAGCCCGATACTCGAGCCACGGCTCGACCCCGAACAGACGCCATCACAGATGTCCGGTGTCCAGGCACCCGTGGTCAGGTCGGATTCAATCGAGCACCCTGTGCCGACGTTACCGTTGGGTTTGATGTCACGCCAGACACAAATGTCTTCGGTGGCAAACGATCCTGGTCCGTAGTCACAGAATTGGCCACTGGGGCAGTCGCCGGAAAAGTAGCAGGTGCACGGCGGCTGATTCGGGTCCGTGCCGGTGGGTCCGGGTGAATCCAGAAACAGCACCTTCATTTGGTCCAGATCCTGAAAACCGACGAATCCATCGCCATCGAGATCGGCATGCGGATCGGAGGTCAGGAAATTATCCCGCATATAGCCCAGATCCAGATTATTGATTACGTCGTCGCTATTGAAGTCGGCATCACACATGTTGCCCATAAAATCGCCATCGGTGTCGCGCTGGGCGGCGTTCCACGTCAGCGTGCAATTATCGTTGTTATCGTCGTAGCCGTCGCCGTCGGTGTCCCAGACGTCCTGGGCATTCACCGATGCCGACATCAATAGCATCGCCACAATGGAAATACACAACTCTGGTCTTATTCTCATGAGCCTGCGCCCCCCGTATACCTTTGATTTAGATCCCCCAAGTCTAGCCCTCACTCCTGCCGCATGCAATCAGGGCTTTAACGATAACCACTCAAAAATCAGGAAATTGCAGCCCGGGAGCAGGACTGCGACCGGGTCACATGGCGGACCCCCGCGATACCTGACCGATTATGTCCATTTCCCGGTGCAGAATTGCAGGCAACCAGGGTTTTCCTGATCCGCAGGGCAGCCGAAACCCGCCGGGACACTGCTCGCTGCGGGTGATTCTAAACTCGATCCAAACCGTTCGTGTCCATTGCTTGCGCCATTTGAATCCGCTTCTACTGCCGCGCTGCTTTGCCAGTCGTGCTGGATTGCGACGATTATGCCCACCGTGTCAGGCTGCACCTTTCGCAGAAATAACGGGATTGTAAAGTTGTCTTTGACCGATTTCGCACCAATTGTGTTGCGCAATTTGAAGGGTTATGTCAGGTAGCGCTGGTATGTATTAAGTTACCGTTGCGCTTTTACACAGATGTTCTAAACTAGCGTGCATCGTGACCCGTTGCAGGTGAATCCCGGCAACAAACTCGTGCACAGTCATCAGCAGGATTGGGCACGGGGAAACAAATCAATAATAAGTACCCGGAGTGGGCGATGAAAAGCAAAAGCGGCGCGCCGCCAAGAGCGCTGATATGTGGGGAGTGTTTCGAGAGCCAGCAAAAGGCCTCGTTTGCCACCGATGAGTTCTATTGCCAGCACCACCATGTGTGGGCAATACGCCGGCCCGATGGCGGCTGGCTGCTGAGTACCGAGGTCTCACCCGAGGACCACCGCGCATTGCTAGAAGATGCGCGCAAAATCCAGGCGACCGATGAGCCTCCCGCAGTTGCGATAGCGGCCTCGAGCGTTCACTAGGCCTTTTCACAACTGTTTACCATATCCCGGGGGCAGTTTTTGACCCTACGGACTGTCCTGTAGTCTAATTAGCCGACAAGAAGCAGCGCGGTCTCCCCAAGGGCCGCCACTACTCTCGAAACCTACGGGCCGGCGGCTCAATCCCCAATAGAGGCAC
>JAOTXR010000222.1 GCA_029862285.1 Gammaproteobacteria bacterium | reverse complement strand
GTTCTGCAAAGGCCTCTGCAAAACGGTCAGCCAGAGACTTCAACAAGATCGCGTTGTAATCGTCGTTATCGGCCTCGAAAGCCGCGACCCGCTCTTCCAGACCACCGGTGGCAATCGCGAATGCCCCCAGGAAATCCGCACGCCCACTCTCGACAGGCGCGATAAAATCGGCAAGACAGTCATGCGTGTGTCCGGTCGGCTTGGATTTTTGCTGCCGCAAATGATGCAGCGTCGCGATTGTTTGATTCCGGTTGGCGTCAGCATACACGCAAATATCATCGTGGCCGATGCTGTTGGCATTAAACAAGCCGATTACGCCCCGCGCACGTAACCATTCCTCGTCGACGATATGCTCGAGCATCTTCTGGGCGTCGGCAAACAAGCGGCGTGCTGTTTCGCCTACACGCGAATCATCCAACAGTTTCGGAAAACCACCGCTCAGCTCCCAGGCGTTAAAAAACGGGCTCCAGTCGATATATCGCGTCAACTCGTCCAGTGAGTAGTGATCGAATACTTCAATGCCGGTTGCGACAGGCGCTGGTGGCTCGTAATGACTCCAGTCACACCGGTGACGATTCTCGCGGGCTTCCTCGAGGCTGAGGCTGGGTGCCTTGGCCGTCTTGGAGCGGTGCTGTTCCCGACGCCGCGCACACTCGTCCGCCGCATTGCTTACGAAGCCCTCGCGCGCATCATCGCTGACCAGGGACTGCGCCACCCCGACGGCACGTGACGCATCCTTCACATAAACCACCGGCCCCTCGTATGCCGGATCAATCTTGACGGCGGTGTGTGCCGGCGAAGTGGTAGCCCCGCCTATCAATAGCGGTATGTCGAAACCTGTTCTCTTCATTTCTGCTGCGACATATACCATTTCATCCAGCGATGGCGTAATCAGGCCCGAGAGTCCGATGATGTCGGCATTATTTGCCCTTGCGGCTTCGAGTATGCGCTCGCTCGGTACCATTACTCCCAGATCAACAACATTGAAATTGTTGCACTGGAGTACAACACTGACGATGTTCTTGCCGATATCGTGGACATCACCTTTTACAGTCGCCAGCACAACCGTACCGTTGGAACTGTCACCACCATCCTTGTCTAGCTCGATAAACGGCACCAGGTGCGCGACTGCTTTTTTCATGACACGCGCAGACTTGACAACCTGTGGCAGAAACATCTTCCCGGCACCGAACAAGTCACCGACGATATTCATGCCGTCCATCAGCGGCCCTTCAATAACGTGGATCGGCCGATCAACCTCCTGCCGCGCTTCCTCGGTGTCCGTAACAATAAACTCGTCGATACCCTTGACCAGCGCATGTGCAAGACGCTCATGCACCGGCAACTTGCGCCAGGCGTCATCGACTACCTCGGCACGCTTCCCGGAGCCCTGATAGCGTTGCGCCTTTGCCAGCAGCATTTCCGTCGCGTCAGTTCGACGATTTAGGATTACATCCTCAACGGCCTCTTTGAGCTCCCCGGGTATCGCTTCATAAATTTCAAGCTGCCCGGCATTGACGATCCCCATGTCCATACCGGCATGCACAGCGTGATAGAGAAAAACCGAATGCATCGCCTCGCGCACCGGGTTGTTGCCACGGAAGGAAAACGACACATTACTCACACCGCCACTAACGAGCGCATGCGGCAATGACTTCTTGATGCCCGCGATCGCCTCGATGAAAGCAACGGCATAGTCGTTGTGCTCCGAGATGCCTGTGGCAACGGCAAAGATATTTGGATCGAAAATAATGTCTTCGGGCGGAAAACCGGCCTTTTCGACCAGCAAGTCGTAGGCACGCCGGCAGATATCGAGCTTTCGCTGAGCCGTCTCGGCCTGGCCCTGCTCGTCGAATGCCATGACGATGACAGCGGCACCATACCGGCGTACCAATCGGGCTTGCCGCAAAAAGGCTTCCTCTCCTTCTTTCAGGCTAATCGAGTTGACTACGCCCTTGCCCTGCACGCATTTCAGACCGGCCTCGATGACGCTCCACTTCGACGAGTCAATCATGATCGGCACACGGGCAATATCCGGTTCCGAGGCAATAAGATTGAGAAATGTCGTCATGGCCTGCTCAGAGTCGAGCATGCCTTCATCCATATTGACGTCGATAATCTGTGCACCGTTGTTGACCTGTTGCCGGGCCACTTCGACCGCACGGGCATAATCGCCGCCCAGAATCAGTTTCTTGAATATCGCAGAACCGGTCACATTGGTACGTTCACCGACATTTACAAACAGGCTCGAGCGGCCGATATTGAACGGCTCGAGCCCGCTCAACCGGGTACTGATACGAATCTCCGGAACCGTACGCGGCTGACATTCTGCAGCCGCGGCTGCAAGTGCGCTTATGTGCTCGGCTGTCGTACCACAGCATCCGCCAACCAGGTTGACGAATCCGCTCTGGGCAAACTCTTTCACAATGCCGGCCATCTCGGCAGGCGTCTGATCGTACTCGCCGAAAGAATTTGGCAGACCGGCATTTGGATAGACCCCAACCCAGCAGTCGGCAATACGCGCCAGTTCCTCAACATAGGGACGCATTTCTTCCGCCCCGAGCGCGCAATTGAGACTCACCATGAACGGACGCACGTGCCGGATCGAGTTCCAGAAGGCTTCTGTAGTCTGTCCCGACAGCGTCCTGCCAGAGGCATCAGTAATGGTGCCGGAAACAACTATGGGAACATCCGCACCCAACTCATCCAGCACGGTTTCTATTGCAAACAGTGCGGCCTTGGCATTGAGGGTATCGAATATGGTCTCGACCACGAGGATGTCGGCACCGCCACGCAATAATGCACGGGCGGATTCCGCATATGTCTTGGCCAACGCGTCGAAAGACGTATTGCGCTTCCCTGGGTCATTGACGTCAGGGGAAATCGATGCGGTACGCGTCGTTGGCCCCAGTGCGCCGGCAACGAATCGCGGCTGACCGCTTTCACGGCCCAAATCGTCAGCCACCTTGCGGGCCAGCCGTGCCGAGACTTCATTGATCTCAGCGACCAGGTGCGCCATGCCGTAATCAGCCATCGATGGTTCGTTGGCCGTAAAGGTATTGGTTTCAATGATGTCGGCGCCGGCCAACAGATACTGTCGATGAATATCCTCGACAATATCCGGCTGCGTCAAAGACAACAGATCATTGTTGCCCTTTAGATCCTGCGACCAATCTGCAAACCGCTCGCCGCGAAAGTCCGTTTCCGACAGATTGCGCGATTGAATCATCGTGCCCATCGCGCCATCCAGCACTGCGATACGACGCTGCAATAACTCGTTCAAAGCCTGTCGGATATCGGATGCCATATCGTGATTCCGAGGTCGCGTTAGCGGGCGGCCGCGTCTTTACCGACCAGATTTTCTTCGGCCGGCCGCACGCCTAATGCATGACAGATCGCTTTGGTTAATTCGTAACGATTCAAAGTATAGAAATGGAAATCCCTGACCCCGTGTTCGTAGAGCGTGTTGACCTGTTCTATGGCGGTGTTTGCAGCGATCATCTGACGCGTAGTCGGATCGTCATCCAGACCCTCGAATCTGTCGTGCAACCATTGCGGGACCCTGGTGCCGCAAGCAGACGAGAATGTCAGCAGACGTGAGAAATTTGTCACAGGCAGGATGCCAGGAACTATCCCGACATCGATACCGGCAGCCGCACAGCTATCGCGGAATCTCAGGTAGCACTCTGGGTCAAAAAAGAACTGAGTGATTGCGCGGTTGGCACCGGCATCCAGTTTGCGTTTCAGGTTATCCAGGTCAAAGCCGGCGTCCGGCGCCTCGGGATGCACTTCCGGATAGGCGGCCACTGAAATTTCAAAATCGGCGACGCGTCTTAGCCCGGCGACCAGATCCGCTGCATAAGCATAACCACCCGGATGTACCTGGTAACCAGTCACGCCCTGCGGCGGATCACCACGCAACGCAACAATATGACGCACGCCGGCTTCCCAGTACTTGCGAGCGACATCGTCTATCTCCTCGCGAGTGGCGCCGACACAGGTCAGGTGCGCAGCCGGGCGAAGCTTGGTCTCCCGCAACACTCGTGCCACAACGCGATGGGTCCGATCCCGGGTAGAACCATCGGCGCCGTAGGTAACCGAGACAAAAACCGGCTCCAGCGGTTCGAGATTCTGGACCGAACGCCACAGAGTAGCTTCCATCTTCTCCGTCTTGGGCGGAAAAAACTCGAACGAGACCCGAAGATCGCGACTGTTACTCATTTGCGGGTAGCGACTACCGTGCCGCTTCGCTGCCGGGGCTCGGCAATCGACAACAAAACTCTCAGCGAGCTGCCGTCCAGATGTTTGAGTTTTGTACATCGCAATCCCGCAGCATCGAACCAGTTCTCCAGATCGCCATCATTTATCCCTGGTTCGTCGGGCTCGACGACAGAATGCAGCGAGAAATCCACCACCAACAGTTGCCCATCTGGCCGTAATACCCGGGCTGCTTCGCGTATTGCCTTAGGCGGATCGTCGGCAAGATAAAGTACGTGATCTACAGTAACGGTGTCGAATGAATTGTCGGGATACGGCAATCCATACATGTCACCCCGGCGTACCATTACTTTGCCGAGCCCGGCAGCATGCAAATTGCTCCTGGCC
>JAOTXR010000223.1 GCA_029862285.1 Gammaproteobacteria bacterium | reverse complement strand
AGAAAACAGGAAGTCAGCAACGCCGGCAGCAGACACAAAAGCAGAGCCAGCAAGGCAGCAAGCAATCCCAGGACCAGAATCAAGGCAAGACTAAGGACCAGGAACAGAAGGAACGCAGCCAGGACGAGCCGCGTCGATCACGCGGGCGGCGTCGCCGTGGCGGCAGACGCTCCGGGCAGAATCGAAACCGCGGGCAGAGCAGCGACAAAAACACCGATGCCGGCAAGCAGGACATCGACGGCAATCGAAATCAGGATGCAGCAGCATCCGGGCAACAGCGCAGCGACAAGAACGCCGATGCAGGCAGCAATCAGAAGCAGGATATCGACGGTAATCGGAATCAGGATGCAGCAGCATCCGGGCAACAGCGCAGCGACAAAGCCGCCACGTCCGCCCGGCAAGTCGAACAAGCCAGGACTGCTACGCAACCCGATCCCGCACCGTCGCAACCGGCAACCCCGAGCAGTGACACCTATACGGTCTGGTCGTCTGGGCCGTCCCGCTCCGGACCGCGCCGCGACGAATGATCAAAGCCGACGCTGGATATCCTTGAGTAATCCCCGGGAACCGCGCTCGATCAGATCGAGCGCGAGTTCAAAACCCTTTGTCCCGCCATAGTAAGGATCCGGCACATCGGCATCTTTTTGCCCGGCATAACGCATAAACAATTCTAATCGACCGGCACTTTTCCGGTACCGCCGCAGTTGCGAATAATTACTGCGATCCATCGCGACGACGATGTCGTACTCATCAAAGTCCTGCTCATTCACAGTCCGGGCCCGCAGCATGCTGATATCGATACCACGACGCCGGGCCGCGGCAATAGCCCGCTCATCGGGCGGGTTGCCGGAGTGATAAGCATGCGTTCCGGCTGAATCGACGTCTATTTGCACGTCTGATTCGCTTGCTACGAGTTGGCGAAACACGCCCTCGGCAAGCGGCGAGCGACAGATATTGCCCATACAAACAAAAAGTACCCGGGTCACAGACCTGCTCTCATCAATCTATCAACTGTCACCAGATCCTCTTCAGTATCAACTCCGGGGCCCGGTTGGGCAACCGCAACGGCAACGTCGATACGCATTCCGGCCCAGAGAGCCCGCAATTGCTCGAGGCGTTCGACGCGTTCCAGGCGGCATGGCGGCAACCCACACAGTCGCTGCAGCGCATCGACGCGGTACGCATACAAGCCTACGTGACGCAACATTCCCGCTGGACTGGCCGAATCTGCCCGGTTGTAAGGTATGGGTGCACGACTGAAATACAACGCTCTGCCCGACTCATTTATCACCACTTTCACAATGTTTGGATCGCGAAAGTCCGCATCAGGTTCCATCGGAACCGCCAATGTGGCGATATCGCCCTGTTCGCTCAACAGGGCCGCAACCTGGTCAATGAGTTGTGGCGGGAGCATGGGCTCATCGCATTGTACGTTGACAACTATCGTTTCCGCAGCCCAGCCTCTGTTTTTTGCCACTTCGGCAATCCGGTCGGTCCCCGATGGGTGGCTGCTCGCAGTCATCACCGCCGTGGCACCGAGCTGCTGCGCCGCCTCAAATATTCGCTGGTCGTCGGTCGCGATCAACACTTCCGCCGCCGCGCTGGCTGAGGCAATACGCCAGACATGCTCGAGCATCGTGCGCCCGCACAACTCCCGCAATGCCTTTCCCGGCAGTCTTGACGAGTCGTAACGAGCCGGGATGACAATTCGGAATTCAGTCATTAATACGTCTGCCCTATCTTTAGCCCGGTAGCAGCGGCAATTTGACCACAGAGTCCGGCAGCCGCTGAATCCGTAAACGCGGCGTCAACCGGCACACTCCACATCAACTCTGTCGCAAATGCCACACATTTTACCGCATCTTTCTCGGTCATCAGCACCGGCAACTGGTCGCCAAATTGCAGGTCGGTCGCACTGTAGCTGGCATGATCGGGAAAAACATGCCGGATGATTTGAATTCGGCTGCTCTCCAGCAACGCGAAAAAACGTTCCGGGTTACCAATGCCTGCCACAGCATGCACTCGCTGGCCGGCCAACCCGGACAGCGGTCGCACATGACTGCCTCGTAACGCAACAATTTTGTCACCGGTGACCTGCATCGGCTGTGCATCCATCCATTCTTTTGGGGCTCCATCGCCGCCATTGACCACCGTTGCAGTAACCGAGGCGAAACGCGCCGGGCTTTCGCGCAGCGGCCCGGCAGGAATAAATCTGCCGTTTCCCAAACCACGTTCGGCATCAATAACGGCAACCTCAGCGTCGCGCCTGAGCCTGTAGTGTTGCAGGCCATCATCGCAAACTATGACCTGGACGCCGCTATCGACAAGTTGCCGCGCCCCCGCAACCCGGTCCGGCCCGGCAACGACCACAGCATCTGTGCGCCCGGCGATCAGCACCGCTTCGTCACCGGCAAGCCGCGGATCGGTATCGCGAGTCACGGACACTGGCCAATGGTCCGACGTACCACGATAGCCGCGGGTCAACACACCCACACGAAGTCCTGCAGCAGCCAACTGGTCTACAAGCCAGATAACCAGCGGGGTTTTGCCGGTCCCGCCGGCGGTGATGTTGCCGACAACCATGACCGGCACAGCCACGGCTGTACTGGGCAACCAGCCATGAATGTAAAGCCATCGGCGCAGAGTACTGACAGCGTGCGTCAACTTGCCGAGCGGTGCCAGCCACCAGCCACTCCTGCTGCGGCCATACCAGACTTCGAGCAGCCAGGGCTCCAGCTTCACATTACGGGCTCTTCGTGAAACTGCATGCGATAAAGACTCGCATACTGACCGCCCTGCTCAATCAGGGATGCGTGACTGCCGGTTTCGATGATGCGTCCCTCATCGAGCACGATGATGTGATCGGCGTTTTCCACCGTGGACAAGCGATGTGCGATCACGAGCGTCGTCCGATCCTTTATCAGTGCATCGAGTGCATGACGGATATGAAGCTCTGACTCGCTGTCGAGCGCCGAGGTCGCCTCGTCGAGAATCAGTACCGGAGCATTCTTGAGCAACGCCCGCGCTATCGCGACACGTTGTCTCTGACCACCGGATAACAACACACCCCGATCCCCAACCATCGTGTCCAGGCCTTCGGGCAATCGATCACTAAACTCCAGTACTCGCGCTGCTTCGGCGACTGCCCGGATCTCCTGTGGCGATGCGCTTTCCATTGTCCCGTAGGCAATGTTCCGTGCAATCGTGTCATTGAACAATGTGACATCCTGACTGACCAACGCGATCTGGCGGCGCAGATCCGGCAGACAATAGTCGCGGACATCGTGCCCATCGAGCCGGATGCTGCCCGATACAACGTCGTAAAACCGTGGCAACAGACTGATCAAGGTGGATTTGCCACTACCGGAACGCCCGACAAAGGCCACTGTCTGCCCGGCCGCGACTTTGAATGTCATCTCCTGCAGTACTTTCCCCTTGGCACGGTCGTAGGAAAATTCGACGTCGTCGAAACTGATCTCACCCCGCGCGCGGTCCAGCCTCCTGGTGCCACCTGCCGGCTCGTTCGGTATGTCCAGAATTTCGAAAATACTCTTGCCTGCGGCGATTCCCCGTTGCAGGTTGGCGTTGACGTTAGTCAGCCGTTTCAGCGGACCCATCAACATCAACATTGCTGTAAAAAACGAAATAAACGTGCCTACAGTCAGTTTCTCCAGCATTGCCGGCTGGGTCGCGAGAAAAACGATGCCTGCCATGCCAAAAGCCGCAATCAGTTGAATCAATGGAATACTGATTGCCCTTACTGCCACCATGCGCATGAACAAGCGCCGGTTTTTTTCATTGACGTTTTCGAATTGACGTAATTCGTATTCCTCACCATTGAAAACCTTGATAACGCGATGACCGGACAGCACTTCTTCCGCAACTCGTGTGACATCGCCCATCGAATCCTGGATGCGCAGGCTATAGCGCCGGAAACGGGCGCTGACGTAACGCATGAGCCAGCCGATCAGCGGGCCGACCAGGAAAATAAACAGCGCCAGCTCCACATTGAGATAAAACATCCAGGCAACCAGCCCGAGTATCGTCAGCGTGTCGCGGATGATGACGGTGATCGTATTGGTGGTGCTTTCTGCGACCTGTTCGATGTTGTAAGTGAGCTTCGACAGCATAACGCCGGTGGAACTCTGGTCATGTATAGCGGTAGGCAGCAGCAGAAACTTCTCGAATACCTCACCGCGGAGTCTCTTGATCACACGTCGACCTACGTAGTTAAGGCAATAAGTCGATACAAATCCCGCCAGTCCCCGCGCCAGAAACAACACCACCATAATTACCGGAACGATGCGTATGGTGTCCGGGTTCTGCTCGATGAAGCTGCCATCGAGCAGCGGGCGCATCAGCGCAGCGAAACCGGTATCGGTCGCTGCATAGACGATCATTGCCGCGATGGCTGCTGAATAAAGCGGCCAAAACGGCTTGGCATATCCGAGCAGCCGGCGGTAAATCGCCCCGGCGTCGGACTGAAACAGGGTAGGCACGATACCCGTCTGCCCGGACGCTATCCGGACCTGCCGTGGCTGAGAAAAATATGCAGACTATCCAATGGTTCTAGCTCCGGTCGAAAACGAAACAGACATGCACGCG
>JAOTXR010000221.1 GCA_029862285.1 Gammaproteobacteria bacterium | reverse complement strand
TCCGCGAATTACTGATAACGATGCGTGGGCGCATGCTGCACGATGTCTCCGGCCAATTGGGTTTTCAACCCTATGGCAAAAACGAAGGTGAGGTCATCTACTCGATCTCCCGTGGTGGACTCAATGAGTTGTTGCTCAACACGGCAGAACACCAATACGGGGTGAAATTTCACTTCGAACGGCGGGTGATGGCTGCCGATCTGGACTCGGGTGGCGTGCGTATCCGCGAGGAAGACAGCAAGCGTCAATTCCTGATCGAACAAACACCCGTCATCGCCGCGGACGGTGCCGGCTCCATAGTCAGACGCCAGATGTCCAAACTACCCGGCTACAGTGCTCGCGAAGACTATCTCAGTCATGCCTACAAAGAGCTGAACATTCCGGCAGCCGAAGAAGGCGGACACCGTATCGACGCCAATGCCCTGCATATCTGGCCACGTGGCGACTACATGCTCATCGCACTGCCTAATCTCGATGGCAGTTTTACCGTGACGTTGTTCTTGCCACGCGACGGTCAACTGAGCTTCGAATCACTGGCCAGCGAACCAGCCGTGCTCCAGTTCTTCGAAAGCCAGTTTCCGGATGCCCTGGAACTAATTCCCGATCTGGCCGAGCAATTCTTCACCAACCCGACTGGTGCGATGGTGACGGTCTATTGCCAGCCGTGGCGTGTCGGTGGCAAATTCCTGCTCATCGGCGATGCGGCACACGCCGTGGTGCCATTCCACGGCCAGGGAATGAATTGCGCCTTCGAAGACTGTAACGAGCTCGACGAATGTATTTCCGACAAAGGCGCGCCCGGTTCACGGGGTTGGGAACGTGTTTTTGCCGAGTTCGAACAACGTCGCAAACCCAACGCCGATGCAATTGCCGCCATGGCGCTGGAAAATTACATCGAGATGCGTGACACCGTGCGAAACCCGCGTTTTCAGCTCAAGAAAGAACTCGCCTGGGAACTGGAGCGCCGCTTCCCCGACACCTTCGTACCGCGTTATTCGCTGGTCATGTTCCACCACGTACCCTACGCCGAAGCCCAAAGACGCGGCATTATCCAGCAGCAAATTCTCGAAGAACTTCTGGGCGACAACGACACACTGGATCATGTCAACTACGAGCAGGCCGACCGTCTCATCACCGAACAGCTGCCGTTTTTATGACATCTCAAGAACCTGTCCGGCAGCCCGGCGACCAATCCGGGTCAAACTGACTCGAAGTTGACCTTCTCCGCAAGCCAGTGCCTGGCGTTGCAGGTTTTTTGGCGGCCCGGTGCCGCAGCGCGTATACGCGCTACTGACGTTCCCACAATGAAAAGAAAAACGGAATACCCAGATGCAACTGGGTGGCGGAGCGTTCGACCGGACGCCACTGTGACCAATCGAGCTCAGGAAAATAAGTGTCGCCGGTGAATTCTTTCTCGATCACCGTTACGTAGAGACGATGCGCCAGTGGTAATGCGGCCTCATAGAGCTGGGCGCCGCCGATTATCATGATCTCCGGCGCATCGCCTGCCGCCTGCAGTGCATGGGCAAGGGAATGGGCCACACTGACACCATCGGGCCGGTAGTCTTTGCTGCGAGTCACGACGATGTTCTGTCGACCAGGCAACGGCCGGCCAATCGACTCATAGGTCTTGCGGCCCATCACGATGGGCTTGCCCATGGTTATTGTCTTGAAACGCTTGAGGTCTGCCGGCAGATGCCATGGCAAGTCGCCATCGCGGCCGATTACGCATTGCGGCGTCATGGCGACAATTAGCGAGATCCGGCTGTCGTTATTCATGTCACCACAGCAGCAGGCCACGCCAGAAGCACACCCCCGGCATTGACCGGCAAGTCAGACAGCGACCGCCGCCTTGATTCCGGGATGCGATTGATAGCCTTCTACGGCGAAGTCTTCGAATCGATATTCGAAGATGGACGCTGGCCGGCTCTCCAGCACCAGTTTGGGCAGCGGATAGGGCTCGCGCGACAACTGCTCGCGGGTTTGTTGCAGGTGATTACTGTAGAGATGACAGTCACCGCCGGTCCAGATCAGATCACCCGGTTCCAGATCGCATTGTTGCGCCAGCATGTGGGTCAGGAACGCGTATGAGGCGACATTGAACGGGACCCCAAGAAACGTATCGGCGCTGCGCTGATACAGCTGACAAGACAATCTATTGTTGGCGACATAGAACTGGAAAAACGCATGGCACGGCGACAACGCCATCCGATCCAGGTCGGCCACGTTCCAGGCACTGACAATAATGCGGCGTGAATCAGGTTGCTCACGCAGTTGCGTCGCTACCCGTTCGATCTGATCGATATGCTCGCCATTGCGTGCGGGCCACGAACGCCACTGCGCGCCATAGACCGGACCGAGATCACCATTTTCGTCGGCCCACTCGTCCCAGATGCTGACACCGTTTTGTTTGAGATAGTCGACGTTCGTTTCGCCACGGAGAAACCACAGCAATTCGTAAATAATCGAACGCAAATGCAGCTTCTTGGTCGTCACCAGCGGAAAGCCCTGCTGCAGATCGAAACGCATCTGGTGTCCAAAGACACTCAAGGTGCCGGTACCGGTCCGGTCGGATTTCTCAACACCGTTTTCCAGTACGTGTTGCAGCATGTCGAGATATTGTTTCATGTGGTTGTCTTCTTCGGCACCAGTGGGGTATCGCCACGCCTGTAAGCCATGATAAGCAACGCGAGGCCAATCAGCAGCATCGGCGCGGTCAGCGCCTGTCCCGTCGTGAGCCAGCCAAAAGCGAGGTAACCGCCCTCGCCCATGTGGCTGTCGGGTACCCGGAGAAATTCGATCAAGAACCGGAATATTCCATATAAAAACAGGAACATACCGGATACCGCCATCATCGGTCTGGGACGCGATGAGTAGACCCATAAGATAAGGAACAGCACAATTCCTTCCAACCCGGCCTCGTAGAGCTGCGACGGGTGCCGCGCCTGTCCGTCGGCAAACACCTGCGCGACCTCCGGCCGCGCGGTGCCGTCATAGAAAAATGCCCAAGGCACGTCGGTCGGTTTACCCCACAATTCGCCGTTGATGAAATTACCCATGCGGCCAAAAAACAATCCTGGTGGTATGGCGGGAACCAGAAAATCCGTGATTTCGAAAAAACTGCGGCCATGACGACGCCCGTACCACAACATGGCCAGAATCACACCGATCAGGCCGCCATGAAATGACATGCCGCCTTCCCATATCCTGAGAATACTTAACGGGTTCTCCCGCAGCTGATCAAAGCCGTATATCAGCATGTAAAACAAACGGGCGCCGAGAAATAAACCGACCATGCCGTAGAACACCAGATCTTCCGGTGCTTCGCGACCCCAGGGATTACCCGGCTTGCCGGCCCGGCGACGTAGCAGTAAGAACGTGGAAATAAACCCGAAAACATACATCAACCCATACCAATGGATCTGCAGCGGGCCCAGGGAGAGCGCGACGTTGTCGATTTCGGGGTAGCGAATCACGGTGGTCGTCAGTGTATCACCGCTGCCGGGTGACTCGACACAGCAGTGATTTCAGATAACGTGTCTCGGGAATTGCCGGGTGCACCGGATGATCCGGTGCCTGGCCACCGGTCTCGAGCAGCTGAGCGTGATGTCCCAGATGCCGGGCGGCATGCTGCACCAGTTGCAGCAAGTCACTTTCCGGCAGGTGCGCCGAGCAGGAACAGATCAGCATGAAACCCTCCCGCCCGAGTAGCTGCATACCTCCCTGGATAATGCGCCGGTAAGCCTCACGGCCCGCATCCAGATCACGCTTCTTCTTGACGAATGCCGGCGGGTCGAGAATCACGACATCGAATTTGCATTTTTCCCTGCGCAGGTCGGCCAGTACCTCGTTGGCATCACCCTTGAGCATCTCCACTCTAACCCGGTTTTTGCGTGCATTTTTTTTCGCAAATTCCAACGCTATTGCCGATGAATCCACGCACGTGACGCTGGCGGCATGGAATTTCTTACATTGGATCCCAAAAGCGCCCACATAGGAATATACATCCAGCACATCCGCATCCTGGACGTAGGCTTTCAGTCGCTCACGATTGAGTCGCTGGTCGTAATACCAACCGGTCTTCTGGCCACCCGCCAAGGGTATTTCGAACCGTGCCCGACCCTCCCTGATTTCGACGGTCTCCGGGACATCGCCATAAGCCGGCTCAACGTAATGCTCCAGCCCTTCCAATTGCCGCACACCGCTATCGTTTTTCCACAAAACAGCTTTGGGCCGAAGAACTTTTCGCAACGCCGCGAGCACATCGTCTTTCATGCGCTCCATACCTGCAGTCGTCAGTTGCGCCACGAGCACGTCGTTGTGACGATCCACCACGAGACCGGGCAAGAGATCACCCTCACCAAAAACCAGCCGATAATACGGATGTTCAAAAAGTCTCTCGCGTAACGACAGCGCGATCTTGAGACGATGTACCAACAGGGAGCGATCTGGCACATGTTTCTGATCGCGGCTCAGCACGCGCGCGGCGATCAGCGAATGAGGATTGACGTAACCGCTCGCAACATAGCGACCGTCGGAGCTACGGATCGATACCGGGTCGCCCGGCTCAAACAGCCGCAGCGGTGTGCTGCTGGTATCGATCTCGTTACTGAATACCC
>JAOTXR010000220.1 GCA_029862285.1 Gammaproteobacteria bacterium | reverse complement strand
CTGCAGCGTGCGCGTGGTCGGGTCCAGTTGCGGGTAAATATAATCCAATGTTCCCTCGTGCTTCTGGCCGGGAAGATGTTCCAGTTCGACCTCGGCAGGTTGGCCGGCACTGATCCAGGCTGCCTGCCGTTCGAACACTTCGGCCAGCAGCCAGACCTGATCGAGGCTGGCGATCGCCATAATGTTCGTTGCCGGGGTAATGTAGCTGCCCTGACGTATACCAAGCTGCGTCACCACGCCGTCACGGCTGGCATAGACACGCTGGCGTTGCCGGACTGTGCGTTCTTTTTCAAGACGACTTATTTCGGAAGTGCTGATACCCAGTGCGATTAACCGCTCCCTTGTGGCTTTTTTCAGTTTCGCATTACTGCTGCGCATCGTCGCGAGATATTCTTGCTGTGCGTTGACCAACGCAGGCGAATAAAACTCGAACAAAACCTGGCCACGCTCAACGGGGTCACCAGCGGCTGTTACGCCCAGTTTCTCGACCCAGCCATCCACCCGGGTGTTTACCTGGCGCAGTGTGTCTTCATCGTAGGCAACGTAGCCTACGGTGTTGATCTGGCGGTTCAGAACACCGTATTCAACGGGCGCCGTTCTGATGCCGAGATTGTTGACGACGACCGGGTCGATAGCGACCACGCCCGGGGCCTGCCCGGCAGCCTCGTCGGCATAAACCGGTACCAGGTCCATCCCCATCGGCGATTTGCCGGGTGCGTCACGCCGGTAATTTGGGTCCATCGGCGCTTTCCAATAGAGAATCCTGCGTTCTCTGCCCGCATCGGTCTGGCCGTTGCCCTGCTCAGGCTGCCACCAGCTTCCGATCGCAAAGCCGGCCACTATTGCCAGTGCCAGTAACGCTAACAAGACGAGGTTTTTCATTGCAATAATCCTCCTAGCTCAGCCAGAACCGCGTGACTCTGGCCCCGGTCCACCTGCAGGCGGAGATAATCCAGTTGCGTGTTGAGTTCATCGATTGAGCCTTGCATTACATCGGCAAAGTCGGCCGATTCGCTCTGATAGGCTGCCAGGGCCGCCGCCGATTGTTCGCGTGTTTTGGCCAGGATCACCCGCTCATAAAGTTCAATGCGGCGGGTCAGTTCGCGCCAGTGGACGTACTCCCTTTCGAGTTGACTGGTCAGACGGCGTAGCAAAGCTTCTTGTGTTGCATCCGCGGCATGCTGCTCTTTCAGCGCCGCCGCCACTTTCCGGTCGTGACGGTTCTTGCGGAAGTAGGGCAGGTCGACGGTCACCGCAACAGTTACGAAATCGGAACGCGGTGTTCCTGCCGGCAACGACCCGTCGCGATAGGCGTAGGCGACATCCAGTGCCCAACCTGGTTTTGCGCTTTGTTCTGCGACAGTGACGCCGGCACGGGTGGCTGCAATCTGCGCCTGCACGGCATTGATCGACGGGTGCTGAACGAGTGCGGCATGCAGTTGCCCGATTGGCGGTGGTGGCTGCCAATCCGGTAATTGTTCGCCCAGTGGACGTTCGCCCTGGCTGCCGATCCACTGGTTCAGGGAAGCGCGTGCCATCGCACGATGCTGGTCAATCCCGATTAGCCGGTCATCAACACGACTCAATTCGAGTTCTGCGCGCAGCAAATCCTGCTGATCTTTGCGTCCGACTGAATACAGCGATTCGGTAATCGTGACGAGATCGCTAAATAGTGGCCGCAGCTCGGCTACGATCTTGCGGGCCTGAGTCCAGTAATAAGCTTCCAGCCAGCTTTTGCGTACTGCGGCGAGCACATCGCGGCGCCGCGCATCTGCACTCTCGCTCATCTCGAGCGCCAGCGCCTGGAACCGCCGGCTGCCAGCCGCTCGCGTCTTGCTGCGCGGAAATGACTGCCGCAGTCCCAATTGCGCCTGGGTCATGCCTTCGGTGGAAAAACCACCCGACTCGATCGGGAAATTGGCAAGGGCCACCCGGAGCTTGGGATCCGGCAGCTGACGTGCCGCAACGGCCTGTTCTCTCAATGCGCTGGCGCGGGAAAGCAACGCCGTCTGGCCCGGCTCGTTATGAAGCGCAAGTTGTTCGGCGTCGGCCAGGGTCAGTATTGCCGCTTGCTCTGCGCTTGCGCCAGTCGCAAAAACAAGTGATGTCGCAACCAGTGCGATGTATAGCGCGCCACAGCGCACACGCCGAAAACGGGATACGTGGGGGAATTCCCCGCGGAAATAGGAAGTCAATGCATTCTCCTTCGTCAGGAACCAAAAAGGTTTTACTGCGAGAAGATTGCTAGTTCAGATAGGTGCAATAGAGAAGATTTAAAGGAGGCGAGGTGCCGCCATAACCGCAACTGTCACTGGTCTTGCCTGCACGAGTGACACGTAGCGACCGCCGTGCAGTCGCCACAGGTGACAAGATAGCGACGGCTTCATACTGGGCGTCACCGACTTTAACGGTCGAAGTTCGACCATCGTAGTTGATTTCGTCGAGTGCCATGCAGTCGGCGCCGGTCGCACATGGCATGCCGGTCATATCATGCGTGGCGTGGTGACTGGACTCTGGCGGTGGGCAGTGCGGGCAATCGTGGTCGCTGTCGCCGCCCATGGCCATCGCGCAAGGTTGCAGTGCGAGGCTGAGCCAGACCACAGCAAACAGGCTGAGGACTCTGCGTCCCCAGCTGGTCTGTCGTTGTCTCATTGTGGCCAGCACATTCAAACCGGTCGCCTCGCGATACCCAGCCCTGGACCACCGATTATACTCAGCTGGCCACCCAGTAATAGTGATCTGAGGTCGAATTCCGGGAAAAATCTGGAGGAAGATTAGCTGTTTTCGCTACTTTATCGACCCTGATTCTAGCCAGTGGCAGCGTTGAAGTTGCTGTCCGTGGGTGGCGTGGCCTCGGGGAACAGTTCGTCGAGGGGGATGGACCTGCCGTCTTCGCCGACGATACGGCAGTGCATGCGCCGCAGGCGCCGAGGCTCCGGCACACCGCAGGAGTGCGCGATCACGCCCACTTCGTGGATCATATTTTGCGCATATTGTTTCACCCGCAAGGCCTTGTTTTCCGGTACCAGGCCGCCTTGTAGCCGTGGATCATGCGTGGTGATTCCCGTTGGACAGGTGTTTTTGTTGCATTGCATGGCCTGGATGCAACCCAGAGCAAACATAAAACCACGGGCCGAGTTAACGAAATCAGCGCCGGCGCAAATTGCCCAGGCTACCTGAGCGGGCGTGACCAGTTTGCCGCTGGCAATAATCGGGATGCGTTCGTTCAGGCCGTGGCTGTTGATGATGTCGACCACCATCGGCAGGCTTTCACGAATTGGCAGACCCATGAAATCGATCAGGCTCATCGGCGCAGCACCGGTGCCGCCATCGGCGCTGTCGACGGTAATAAAGTCTGGTGCACTCTCGATGCCACGGTGATGAATTTCTACGCACATTGCATTTAGCCAGCCATAGGCGCCGATTACCGCCTTGAAGCCCACCGGTTTCCCGGTCACACGACGGATGCGTGCGATCATGTCGAGCAGGTCCTCAGTGCTGTCGACTTCGACATGACGGTTGGGACTGATGGAATCCTGACCTTCCGGAATACCGCGTATCGCAGCAATTTCGGCGTTGACCTTCTCGCCCGGGAGAATACCGCCCTTGCCGGGTTTTGCGCCCTGGCTCAGTTTCAATTCGAACATCCGTATCTGCTCGTGTGCAGCAACTTCGCGGAGCTTGTCATCCGACAGGCTGCCGTGATGGTCGCGTACTCCGTACTTCGCGGTGCCGATCTGGAAAACGACATCACAACCGGCTTCCAGGTGTATCGGCGCCAAACCGCCTTCGCCGGTATTGAGCCAGATATTCGCTGCCCTGGCTCCCCGTGCGAGTGCCTGCACCGCCGGCGTGGACAGGGCGCCGTAGCTCATCGCTGAGATATTAAAAAACGAGGGCGCATCGAAGGGCTTGTTGCAATAAGGGCCGATGATCATGCTGGCAGGTTCTGCAGCATCTTCATCCAGCGTGGGATACGGGCAGTTCACAAACATGATCGAGCCGACCGGCTTCATGTCACGGGTGGAGCCGAAGGCCACGGTGTTATCGACGTTCTTTGCCGCCCGGTACACCCACGAACGCTCGGCGCGGTTGAATGGCATTTCCTCGCGGTCAAGCGCGAAGAAATACTGACGGAAAAACTCGCCCAAATGCTCGAACCAGTAGCGGAAGCGACCGATGACGGGGAAATTGCGCCGGATCGCATGGGTTTTCTGGGTCCGGTCGATGACGTACATAACGATCACGGCGAGCAAACCCAGCCCGACGAAGAATACGAACAGACCGGCCAGCAATTGCAGGACGGTCGTCAGAAAATCCATTGACTGCATAAACTGCTCCGTGCAGAAAAAAGCCTGGAAACTATCAGAGAGTGGATCGCCGCGACCGCGGAACTTATTCCCGGCGACGTCGGGCCAGGAGGTGATCGAGGCTGAGTCTGCCGGCGCCGGTAAACAGCAGTGCGAGCAGCATGACCAGATAAGTCACGGCCCACTCCACGCCGCTGTTGGAGATGACAAAGTTGCCTTGCTCCGTGAGCCAGTCGTAGTTGCCATTGTCCTCGAGAATTTTCTTGGCGCGGTCCAGCCGTTGCGCTGCGGTGCCGGCATCGTCGGACTCGATGCCAAGC
>JAOTXR010000219.1 GCA_029862285.1 Gammaproteobacteria bacterium | reverse complement strand
ACTCAATGTCGAACTTGTCGCGAAACGCATTGACCTGCCGCGCCGCTTCGTCGAAATCTTCCAGATGCTCGAACATCAGGCCGATTATTTCCAGGCCCTGGTCCCGGTATTGCTGATAAAGCGGTGCCAGGAAAGCTGCTTCGTCATGACAATTGGGGCACCAGCTTCCGGCCATCGCGACGAGTATCACTTTGCCGTCAAAACGGCGATCCTCAAGACTCACGGCCCGACCTGTAGTATCGGGAAATTCAAATTGAAAATTCTCGCCAACCAACCTGGTGAGACTATCGGCATCGGGCAGGGAAGCCGATTCGTTGCGCCGTGCCACCCAACTTTCATGCCACGCCATACCTGACCAGAAATCGCCCCGCAATTCGTCGCCAACCAGGGTGGCTGTAAACAAGAACGCATGCGAGCCGTCGAAGGTCGACAGATAAAGCATGTCGCCCAATACTTCACCATCGAGAAAACGATAGTCGCCGGTTGGCGTCAGGAAAGTGCCCTGCACGCGCTGATTACTCTGAGTGAATTCCGCGACCGCTGCGCTGGTAGCGCCGTCGTCCTCACTGAAGGTCACTTCCCAGCGACCGTCGACTGCCGCCCATTTTTCCGCCGGCTGCTCAAAAAACCGATACGCATGCTCCGGGCTGGCGTTGAAAGGGATAACCTGTTTCTTTCCGCCGCGTTTGACGAGCGTCAGTTCTCCCGTGTAACCGGAACCATCCCGCGACGCCGCGATCCTGGTATTGAATGCCGGCAGCACCAGCATCAGCTGCTCATCGCTCAACCTTACCTGGGGCACAACGACGCGCTCGTCACCATTGATTAATGTTACCGACCAATTCGAGCCGGTTTGTTCCACTTGCAGCAAAAACGGCAATTCGCCGCCAGGCAGTGTCAGCACACCGCGCCAGGTGCCGGGCTGCACCGGGGCAGGTTTGCCGCAGCCGCCCAGCGCTACCAGTATCACCAGCATCGTTGTCTTGATCAGAAATTTCATAACACATTGTCCCTGATTTTTCGTCGTCTTCAAGCTGCAGGTAGCCGGTGGCGTTATTCTGCCGGCCCCGCCAACATATCTGTGAGGCCACCCGGAAGCTGGCCGGCGACTGCATGGGCACCTACAAACACTGGATACGCATTTCGGTCATAACCCTTGCAACTGAAGCTGGCTGGCCGGCGGGCGCACGGCGTGAGCATTAATTCGGCCACTGCCCGGATGTGCTGTTAATGCAGTGCGAGCACCGGCGGGATCGGTAGAATCCGCTATTCCACCAGCACAAAGAGTCTATAATACTGATAGTCAGGCTTCTTAAAATCAGTATTGGAAATGGCAATGGATATCTACAACTCCAGCATCCTCACCACCGTTCTTGCGCTGGTCCTGGCGCTAGGTGGCTGTGGTGGTGGCGGTAGTGGCGGTGGCGAGACCAGCGTGCCGACGGGCGCCGCACCACCCCCGACCACATCCGGCGGTGACGACAACACTTCAGGCAACCCGAAACCGACATTCAGCGCGGAATTCGAAGATTTGTTTTCGCTGGGCAAGATGCATCTCCTCACGGTCAGTGTGACCGAGGATGAGTGGAACGGCCTGCTGAACGATTTCGATGGCAACCCGCGCAACGAAATTTTTCGCAAGGCGGATTTCACCTATGGCGAGGGTGCCGATGCCGAGCAGGTAGCAAATGTCGGTTTCCGGCTGCGTGGCAACGTGTTCACCCGCCAACGGCCAGAGGCAGGCAGTGGGCCGCATGATGCATCCAATGACCTCCGGCGGGTGCATTTCCGCATCAAGTTCAACGAACAGTTCCAGGATTCCGAAGGCGTCTATGGCTTACCGTCCAAGGAAATCGCCACTGTCGTGGAAAACAAGAACCGCGACTTTCGATCGGTACGTTCGCTGAATTTAAAGTACAACAACAACGATTCGACTTACACTCGTGAAGTGTTTTCATACGATCTGTTCAACCGTTTTGGCGTTGAGACCCTGCGCCAGGCGTACACCGGGCTGTACATCAAGATCGGCAACGAGCCAAAACGCTACATGGGCGTATACATGATGGGTGAGCATGTCGACAAAACCTGGGCGCAGAGACGCTTCGGCAAGAACGCGTTCGTCTTCAAGTCTCTCTACCAGGGGCATGGCCCGGCGGATCTTGCCGACATCGATATGGATCACAACATCGAGACCGGAAAGATCGGTGCCGAGCAGACTGACCCGGCCTATTTTGGCATTGGATTCGATGCCTATCGGCCTGCCTACGATCTGAAAACCAAGAAGCAGGACTTTCTCGAGGCCGAGTCTCGTCTCAATGAGTTGATCGGTTTGCTAAACGGTAATCCAACCCAGCAAATGCTGGAAGATGCCATTGACATTGAGTCGTTACTGCGAGCGCAGGCGGTCAATGTGTTCCTCGGCAACTGGGACGATTACTGGAGGAACGGTAATAACTATTACCTGGTGCTGGATCCAAATAACTCCAGGTGGGTGTTTGTGCCGTACGACTACGACATCGTGCTGTTCGACAATATCTTCATGTTCAGTAATATCGCCGATGCGTCGTTCCTGTACTGGGGCAACGATCGTCTATCGGGGAACCCGGTGCTGATGGATAAGGTGCTGGCGTTCGATGATTTCCGCCAGGAATACGCGGGCTACGTCGCGGAATTACTCGCAGATGACAGTGTTTATGCCAGTGCCGCCGCCATCTCCGAGAGGCTTAACACGCTGCAGTCAGTCGTGTTGCCGCACGTTGGCGGTTATGAGGCGATCGACAGCGTGCCCTTCCTTGGCGATCTTTCCGAAATCGAAGCCTACGTCGACGATCGCATCGCGGCGGCGCGGCGCGAAATAGATTTCTGACGAGCTCGCCGGCAGCCCTCTAATGAAGCGGAGCCAACACCGCATGATACTGCTTTTGGTCCTGCTTCTGCCGACTGTGGCATTCGCACAGATCGATACGCTTCAGGGTACCGACAACCTCGAGAGCATCAGCGAAGGCTGGCAGGGTTTCAGCGACGTCGGTTTCCTGCTGAACCTTCTGGTATCACTCCTGCTGGCCACCGCGCTCAGTGCAGTCATCGGATTTCATCCACGTACCTACGGCAAGTTGGGTAGTCCGGCGGAATTGGATAAACCCAAAGCTTATGTGATCTACGGCGTCATCGGTGCCGTAATCGGCACGCTGGTATTGAAATATGGCCCAATAGTAGGCCTGGTAGTCTTCGGTATCGGCGGATTGTTACGATTCCGCACCAACCTCGGCTCGCCGACAATGACCGGCATGGCTATCCTGGTGACATTGATCGGTCTTTGCTGTGGTCTGAATCTGCCTCATGTAGCCATTGTGGCAACGGTCTTCGGTTTCACTCTTATCTATGTACTGGAGCGCCGCAAGGTTTTTAGCATTGTGATCAAGGGCCTCGATTCGGCGTCACTTCCGGCAGCTGCTCAGGCGTACCGCCGGTTGCTCGATGACAATGACTTTTCCATCCTCAGCGAACAGAAAAATTTCATAAAGCGCAACATAACCATGGTTTTCAGTGGTGGCAAAACCGACGCACGGGAAGCGCTGGAACTACAATTCGCTACCCGCATCCCGGCCAAGATCCGTGGCTCCATCGACTGGACCTCCGGATAACAACATGCAGGTGCGGATTTAGCCGCAAGTCCCTGGACTAGCGATAGCCGCGGGCTTGCAGTTCGAACAACCTCGCGTAGCGGCCGTCCTCGTGCATGAGCTCGTCGTGACTACCACGTTCGACGATTCGCCCACCTTCGATCACCAGTATCTGGTCGGCCATGCGCACAGTCGAGAAACGATGCGAAATGAGTATCGCGATGCGGTTCTTGCTCAAACGCCGAAAATGATCAAAGACTTCGGCTTCGGCCGCAGCATCCATGGCCGCTGTGGGCTCATCGAGTACCAGGATGTCGGCATTAATACGCATAAAGGCCCGGGACAGTGCAATCTTTTGCCACTGCCCGCCGGACAGTTCCCGCCCTTTCGCAAACCAACGGCCGAGCTGCGTGGCATATCCCTCCGGCATGTCATCGATAAACGGAGCGGCGAGTCCTTTTTCGGCAGCCTGACGCCAGCGTGACTCATCATCGAAGTGCTCGACATCACCGGTGCCAATATTCTCGCCCACCGGTAGTTGGTACCGGCCAAAGTCCTGGAAAATGACACCAACGCGATCACGCAGGACGTCCGTGTCCCACTCGCTGAGATCCTGACCATCCAGCACGATACGGCCGGAATCTGGTTCGTAGAGTCGGGTCAGTAATTTTACCAGTGTCGTTTTGCCCGCTCCGTTCTCCCCGACCAGCGCGAGACTCTCGCTCGGACGCAGATGAAAGCTGATATCCCGCAAAGCGGGTTCGGTTGCACCCACGTATGTGAAGCTAACGTTCTCGAAACGCACACCGTCGCCGGGATTCGGACCGGCAACAGCGATTCCGCCTTGATCCGGTATGTCTTGTTCCAGGTATTCGTACAAAGTGGACAGATAGAGATTGTCTTCATACATTCCGCTGATCGATTGAAGCGCCGACGACACTGCTGCCTGACCTTGCTTAAAAAGTAACAGATACATGGTCATCTCACCGAGCGTAATCTGTCCGCGAACCGTTGCCACC
>JAOTXR010000218.1 GCA_029862285.1 Gammaproteobacteria bacterium | reverse complement strand
TGCTTACCGGCATACTTCTCAATGCCGATCGCGACGCGGCGGTTCGTGTCCTGGTCCTGACCGGCAGCGGTGACACGTTTTGCAGCGGTGGCGACGTCGGATGGATGAAGAAAACAGCCGGTCTCGACATGGGCCAGAACTACGAGGACGCACTGCGTCTGGCCGAACTCATGTCTGTCCTGAACTCCATCGGAAAACCCACGATAGCCAAAGTTAATGGCAGCGCATATGGTGGCGGTGTCGGGCTGATTGCCTGTTGCGACATTGCCATCGCGGCGACCGGGGCGCGCTTTGCCTTAACTGAGGTGCGACTCGGTCTGGTGCCGGCAGTAATCTCGCCCTATGTGATATCCGCGCTTGGTGTACGACAGTCGCGACGCTACATGATGACCGGTGAAAAGTTCAATTCCGATCATGCGGTAAAACTGGGGCTGATACACGAAGCAGTCGCGCCAGATGCACTCGATCATCACGTAAAACACATCGCATCGTCGTTGCTCAAAGGCGGCCCGTCGGCTTTGCGCGAGAGCAAAGAACTGATTGCGCTGGTCAGTCATACGGACCGGTCGTCCAACCAGACTATCTCGCGTCGAACCGCCGAGATCATTGCGCAGATTCGAGTGTCCCCGGAAGGACAGGAAGGGCTTGGCGCCTTTCTCGAGAAACGGAAACCCAGCTGGGAGCATTGACCCGGCCCCATGTTCCAGAGACCCTTGGTACTGCCCCCGACGGGGACCGTGTTGTTTTGCCCACTGAGTAGCTGGAAATGCTCGACAAGGTATTGATTGCCAACCGCGGGGAAATTGCCTGCCGCGTCATCCAAACCTGCCGCAAACTTGGGGTGGGTACCGTTGCCGTGTATTCGGATGCCGACGCAACGGCGCGACATGTGCGGCTGGCTGACGAAGCCATACACATCGGTGGCTCGACCGCGACAGAATCCTACCTCTCGATAACCGCGATCCTGAACGCCGCACGTCAGACTGCTGCTGATGCGATTCATCCCGGCTATGGCTTCCTGTCGGAGAATGCCGATTTTGCAAAGGCCTGCGATCAGGCAGGCCTGATATTCATCGGCCCGCTGCCGCAGACTATCTCGCAGATGGGCTCCAAGGCTGCCGCCAAGACGTTGATGGAGTCGGCCGGAGTACCGACGATCCCTGGCTATCACGGTGATGAACAGACGCAGCCGGCACTTGCCGCTGCAGCTAAACGTATCGGTTTTCCATTGCTCGTCAAAGCCAGCGCCGGCGGCGGCGGCAAGGGGATGCGTATTGTTGCCAGCGCCGGCGATCTCGACAGTGCGATTGCCAGTGCCCGGCGTGAAGCTCACAGCGCATTTGGTGATGACCGCCTGTTGCTTGAGAAATACCTCGAAAACCCGCGGCACATTGAATTCCAGGTTTTTGGCGACAGCCACGGCAATATCGTGCATCTATACGAAAGAGAATGCTCGATACAGCGCCGTTATCAAAAAATAATAGAAGAAAGCCCCTCACCACTACTCGATGACAAACTACGTACGGCGATGGGACAGGCTGCCATCGCAGCTGCGCGCACTGTCAATTACCGCAACGCCGGCACTGTGGAGTTTATTGTCGACGCGCAGAAGAACTTTTATTTTCTGGAGATGAACACGCGGCTACAAGTCGAACACCCGGTAACCGAATTTACAACTGGCCTGGACCTGGTCGAATGGCAACTGCGGATCGCAGCCGGCGAGCCACTCCCGCGAACCCAGGAGCAGATCCAGACCCGTGGCCATGCAATCGAAGTTCGTATCTACGCCGAGAACCCCGATCAGGATTTCCTGCCATCCACCGGGCGCATCCATCGTTTTGCCCACCCACCCGAGGAGGACGGCATTCGCCTCGACAGCGGATTCGAGGATGGCGACTACGTCAGCATTCACTACGATCCCATGATTGCAAAACTGATTTGCACCGGCGAAGACCGTCAGGCCGCACTGTTACGTTTGCGTCTGGCGTTAGCGCGGACAGCGGTTTTTGGCCCGATCACTAACCTGCCCCTGTTACGCCGTATTGCCGCGGATGCCGTTTATCTCGCAGGCGAGGCCGATACCGGTTATATCGATGCCAATCTTGAGCAATTACTAACAGAATCGCCGCCCGACCAGATCATCTACGCTGCTGCCGCCGTTGCAGAAATGCAGGCTCGGGAGCGACAGTCAGCCTACGCACGTTCGCCATGGGAAATCGCCGACGGCTGGCAAGCCAACGGCCGTACCAGAAACCGACTGGTCTTGCGCGCGCACGGACAGCAACCGGTTAGCGTCGATATCGCGGGCGATTGCGGTCATTACACTTTAAGACAGGGCACCAGGACTGACCGGGTCGAGGCACGGCAGGCTGGCGCCGAATGCATGATGATCGAGACCGGGGGTCGCAGCGCCGCCGTACGCGTGCTCCGACATGCCAACCGGCTGCTCGTGTCGAGCGGTGACCACGCCGTTTCTATTGAACTGGAAGACCCCTACCCCGCCGGTGCTGAAAACACCAACGAGGCCGCGCATCCCGGATCGCCCATGCCCGGACGCATTGTTGCAATCAAGGTCACGGCCGGAGACAGGGTGGAAAAAGGACAACCACTCATTGTATTAGAAGGCATGAAAATGGAATTTACAGTGCAGGCTCGCTCGGACGGCAAGGTCGAACGGGTCCTCTACCAGGAAGGCGACCTGGTGGATGCCGAAGTTCCGCTGGTTGATATAGAGCCGGACCAGGAAGACGCCGCGTGAGCAAGTCGCTGAATTTGCCCGCGCGAGTCAAGGTGGTAGAAGTCGGACCACGCGATGGCCTGCAAAACGAACCCGATCCGATACCTACACCAACCAAAGTGGAATTCATTGATCGCTTATCAGAGACGGGACTGAGTTGCATCGAAGTCACCAGTTTCGTCAGCCCAAGATGGATTCCGCAACTGGCGGATGCGACGGACGTCTATACCCACATCACCCGCAAAGAGAATATCGTCTATCCTGTGCTGGTGCCGAATGAGCGTGGTATGGAGCGCGCTTTGGCAGCCGACGCAAAGACTATTGCTATCTTCAATGCGGCCTCAAATACTTTCAATCAGAAAAACATCAATGCATCGATCGAAGATGCCTTCAAACGACTGAAAATCGTCGCGGCGATTGCGCAGCGGGAAAATATCGCCATACGTGGTTATGTTTCCTGCGTGCTGGGTTGTCCTTACGAAGGCGCAATAGACCCGCAGACAGTGAGTCGTGTCGCCAGCGAGATGTTCGAACTGGGGTGCTACGAAATTTCTCTCGGCGATACAATTGGCATCGGCACGCCGCAGCGTGCCCGTGCAATGCTCGATACAGTCGCCCGTGAGCTAAGCCTTGACAAGCTGGCGGTGCACTTTCATGACACTCGCGGACAGGCTCTGGCAAATGTGCTGGCTTGCCTGGAATACGGTGTGACCACTGTGGATTCGTCGGTTGCCGGCCTGGGGGGCTGCCCCTATGCAGAAGGGGCCAGTGGCAATCTTGCAACTGAAGATCTGGTTTACATGCTGCACGGAATGAACATAGAAACCGGCATCGATCTGGATGCGCTGATCGCTGCCGGGCGGTTCATTACCGAAAAAATGGGTCGGGAACCAGCAAGCCGCCTCGGTCGCCTGCCGAAGGGTGGCCGGGCCCCGCGTTACACAACCTGATTGTCTCGGCAGTCGCGGCCGATTCGGCTAAGATGGCCTGCCTTCAAAAGGAGTAATCATGATCCTCGAGAGCGCCAAAGCCCTGGTAACCGGTGGTGCCTCTGGTCTCGGTCGCGCGGTGGCACAACGCGTAATCGATACCGGCGGACAGGTTGCAATACTGGACGTCAATGACAAACAGGGTGAGACTGCGGCCGCCGAACTGGGCGATCGGGCTTTTTTTGTGCGCGCCGATGTCAGCGACGAAGCGCAGGTAGAGGCTGCGGTTGCTGCTGCGAGTGAGCGCTTTGATGGCATCACGCTGGCTGTAAGTTGCGCCGGCATACTCGGAGCCGCGCGAGTACTCGGTCGTGAAGGCCCGATGCCGGGCGAGCTGTTCACCAGGGTAGTCCATATCAACCTGATCGGTAGCTTCCTCCTGGCCAAAGCTGCTGCCCACGCGATGTCTGACAATCTGGAGAATCCGGGTGGTGAACGTGGCGTTATTATCAATACCGCCTCCATCGCTGCATTCGAAGGCCAGATTGGTCAGGCGGCTTATTCTGCTTCCAAAGGCGGAATCGTCGGCATGACCTTGCCGCTGGCACGCGAGTTCGCCCGTTTGGGCATTCGCGTCGTAACCATCGCACCCGGGATTTTTCACACCCCGATGATGGATGGCATGCCCGAGCATGTGCGCGAATCGCTGGGCGCGCAGGTTCCGTTTCCGTCACGACTGGGTAAACCCGACGAATTTGCCCAGATGGTGGCATCGATTTATGCAAATCCGATGATTAACGGCACTACCATTCGGTTGGATGGCGCCATTCGCATGCAGCCAAAGTAATGGATACCATGATTCGCGTTGCAGCTGTCGCCGGTGGGTCTGTCCCAGGTGTCGCGCTGGTCGCGGCGCAGCTGAACGCTTACTCATTGGCAAACGAAGCAAGAACAAATGGATAGCGGTATTCACCTTTCGGCTGT